>JADGHC010000456.1 GCA_019689655.1 Microbispora sp. | reverse complement strand
GGGGAGATCGTCGGACTGGCGGGGCTGGTCGGGTCGGGCCGCAGCGAGATCATCGAGGCGATCTACGGGGCGCGGCGGGCCTCCGGCCGGGTGCTGCTGGACGGGCGGGTGGTGCCGCCGGGGAGCACCACCCGGGCGGTGCGGATGGGCATGGGGCTGGCGCCGGAGGAGCGCAAGGCGCAGGCGCTGCTGCTGGACCATCCGGTCGCGCAGAACCTCACGCTGGCGAGCCTGGGGAGGTTCACCCGGCCGCGCTGGCTGGGCTGGCTGGATCGGCGGGCGGAGACGGCCGAGGCGGTGCGGCTGGCGCGGGCGCTGGACATCCGCCCGCCCGATCCGCGGCGGCCGATCCGGACGTTGTCGGGCGGAAACCAGCAGAAGGCGGTGCTGGGGCGGTGGCTGGCCGAGGACCGCAAGCTGCTGCTGCTGGACGAGCCGACCCGGGGTGTGGACGTCGGGGCGCGGGCGGAGCTGTACGCGCTGGTGCGCAAGCTGGCCGACGACGGCATCGGGGTGCTGCTGGTGTCCAGCGAGGTGCCCGAGGTGCTGGGACTGGCCGATCGCGTGCTGGTGATCCGGGAGGGCCGGATCGTCCACGAGGCCCCGGCCGAGGAGCTGGACGAGCACCGGGTGCTCGATTTGGTGATGGTCTCCGCGGGGCAGGCCAACGCCTCCGGCGCCTCGGCCGGGTCGGGGGATGTTGTCGCGAATCCCTCCTTGCGAAGGAGCGTTCCATGACTGAGGTCGATCAGGCCGCGCCCGCGGATGCGCCGGTGAAGGCCGCGGGGCCGGGCGGGCGGCTGGGCCGGCTGGGCGAGGTCCGGCACCTGGGACTGGTCGCGGCGCTGGTGCTGCTGGCGATCGTGGGCGTGGTGACCCGGCCCGAGAACTTCGCCACCTCCTCCAACCTCGTGAGCATTCTGGCCCTGGCCTCGACCATCGGCGTGATCACGGTGGGGATGACCTTCGTGATCATCGGTGGCGGCATCGACTTGTCGGTCGGGGCGCTGATGGCGTTGGCGTCGGTGTGGGCGACCACGCTGGCCACGCAGTCCTACGGGCCGGTCGTGATGATCGTGTGCGCGCTGCTGGTGGGCACCGGGGCGGGGCTGCTCAACGGGATTTTGATCGCCTATGGGCGGATAGTGCCGTTCATCGCGACGCTGGCGACGATGGTGGCCGCGCGGGGCCTGGCGCAGCGGATGTCCAATCAGCGGACGCAGCTCGTGCGGCCGGAGAACTCGATGATCGTGGATCTGTCCACCACGCGGGTGCTCGGGCTGCCGCTGCTGGTGTATGTGTTCGCGCTGGTGGTGCTGGTCGGCTGGGTGGTGCTGAACCGCACGACGTTCGGGCGGCGCACGTACGCGGTGGGCGGCAACCCGGAGGCGGCCCGCCTGGCCGGCATCGACGTACGCAGGCACACGCTGATGCTGTACGCGCTGTCGGGGTTGTGCTGCGGGATCGCCGCGGTGCTGATCATGGCGCGGACCACGACGGGGTCGTCCACGCACGGCGATCTGTACGAGCTGGACGCCATCGCCGCGGTGATCATCGGCGGGACGCTGCTGAGCGGCGGCCGGGGCACGATCATGGGGTCGATCCTCGGTCTGCTGATCTTCACCGTGATCACCAACCTGTTCATCCTCAACGGCCTGAACACCGCCGACCAGCTCGTGGCCAAGGGCGCGATCATCGTCGTGGCCGTGCTGCTGCAGCGGCGGGGCCTCAGATCACAAACCTGACCTCAACAGGCACCCTCACTCCGTTTCCGTTCTTCCAGGTCCGCCGCCGTACGGCCGCGGTCCCGGCCTCGTACGCCCTTTTCACCCTCCACTGCAAGGGAGAACGACATGACCCACAATCCCGGCCGCCGGGGCTTCCTCCTCGGCGGAGCCGTGCTCGGCGCGGGTGCCCTCATCACGGCCTGCACCAGCAACGAGCCGGCCGCGCAGGCGAGCACGCCCGCCGCCCCCGCCGCCGCGGCCCCGGGCGGCAACGACGCCCCCGGCGAGAAGGTCGTCATCGGGTTCTCTGCCCCGGCCGCCGACCACGGCTGGATCGCCGCCATCGCCAAGAACGCGGCGGACGCGGCCAAGCAGTACTCCGACGTGGAGTTCAAGCCGGTCGAGCCGACCAACGACATCAACCAGCAGATCTCGGCGGTGGAGTCGCTGATCCAGGCCAAGGTCGACGCGCTGGTGATCCTGCCGAACGACGGCCAGCAGCTCAACCAGGTCGCCCGGCAGGCCATGGACGCCGGCATCCCCGTGGTCAACCTGGACCGGGTGTTCCCGGACAAGCTGTCGTACCGGACCTGGATCGGCGGGGACAACTACGGCATGGGGGTGGCGGCCGGCCACTTCATCGGCAAGACGCTGAAGGACAAGGGCGTCACCGATCCGGTGATCCTGGAGATCCAGGGCATCGCCACGCTGCCGCTGACCCAGGAACGCAGCAAGGGCTTCGCCGACGCGCTCAAGACGTACGGCTTCACGGTGACCGCGCAGCAGGACGCCAAGTTCACGGTGGAGTCCGGCACGCAGGTCGCGAGCAACCTGCTGCAGGCGCACAAGAAGATCGACGCGATCTGGAACCACGACGACGACCAGGGCATCGGCGTGCTGGCCGCGATCAAGGAGGCCGGGCGCGACGAGTTCTTCATGGTCGGTGGCGCGGGCTCGGCCAACGCGATGCGGGAGATCCAGGCCGACAACGGCGTGCTGAAGGCCACGGTCACCTACAGCCCGACGATGGCCGCCTCGGCGATCAAGCTGGCGCGGCTCATCGCCCAGGGCAAGGGCATGAGCGATCTGATGGAACAGGAGGTGCCGCAGTCGATCACGCTGGCCTCGGAGACCATCACCAAGGAGAACGTGCAGAAGTATCTGCCGCTCGGCTTCGAATCCTGATCGGGGAGATCCAGTGACAGAAAGCAGGCCGGCGCTCGGTGTCGGCATGGTGGGGTACGCGTTCATGGGACGCGCGCACTCGCAGGCGTGGCGGAGCGTCGCCTCGGTGTTCGATCTGCCGGTGAGGCCCGTCATGGCGGCCCTGTCCGGCAGGTCGCCCGGCCGTACGGCGCAGGCCGCGGCCAAGCTCGGCTGGGCGGCGGTGGAGACCGACTGGAAGCGCCTCCTGGAGCGCGACGACGTGCAGATCATCGACATCTGCACGCCGGGTGACTCGCACGCCGAGATCGCCATCGCGGCGCTCGCGGCGGGCAAGCACGTGCTGTGCGAAAAGCCGCTGGCCAACACCGTGGCCGAGGCCGAGGCGATGGCCGCGGCGGCCAAGGAGGCGGCGGCGCGCGGGGTGCGCAGCATGGTCGCCTTCAACTACCGCAGGGTGCCCGCCGTCGCGCTGGCCCGGCGGCTGGTCGAAGAGGGCAGGCTCGGGGAGATCCGGCACGTCCGCGCGCAGTATCTGCAGGACTGGATCGTCGACCCGGACTTCCCCCTGGTCTGGCGGCTGCGCAAGGACAAGGCCGGTTCCGGCGCGCTCGGCGACATCGGCGCCCACATCATCGACACCGCCCAATACATCACGGGACAGCACCTGACCGGGGTGTCGGCGTTGACCGAGACCTTCATCAAGGAGCGCCCGCTCGCCGAGGAGTCGAGCGGCCTGGCCGCGCAGAGCGGCACCGGCGAGAAGGGCGAGGTGACGGTGGACGACGCCGCCCTGTTCATCGGCCGGCTCAGCGGCGGCGGGCTGGCGACGTTCGAGGCCACCCGCTTCGCCACCGGCCGCAAGAACGCGCTGCGCATCGAGGTCAACGGCGCCCTGGGCAGCCTGTCGTTCGACTTCGAGGCGATGAACGAGCTGTGGTTCTACGACGGCGCCGAGCGTGACGCCGGGTTCCGGCGGATCCTCGTCACCGAGCCGGACCACCCGTACGCGGGGGCCTGGTGGCCGCCGGGTCACGGCCTCGGCTACGAGCACACCTTCGTGCACGAGACGAAGGACTTCCTGGAGGCGATCGCCGCCGGCACCGACCCCGTGCCGTCCTTCGAGGACGGCCTGCGGGTGCAGCGGGTGCTCGCGGCGGTCGAGAAGAGCGCGGCTGACGGCAGCCGCTTCACGCGAGTGGAGGGTTCATGACCAGGCCGGTCACGTTGTTCACGGGACAGTGGGCGGACCTGCCGTTCGAGGAGGTGTGCCGCCTGGCCTCGGAATGGGGCTACGACGGCCTGGAGATCGCCTGCTGGGGCGACCACTTCGAGGTCGACAAGGCCCTTGCCGACGACTCCTACGTCGAACGCAAGAAGGAGACCCTGGCCAAGTACAACCTCGGGGTGTGGACGATCTCCAACCACCTGGTCGGCCAGGCCGTCTGCGACCACCCCATCGACGAACGCCACAAGGGCATCCTGCCCGCCCGCGTCTGGGGCGACGGCGACCCCGAAGGCGTACGGCAGCGCGCCGCCGAGGAGATGAAGAACACCGCCCGGGCGGCGGCCAAGCTCGGCGTCACGACCGTCGTCGGCTTCACCGGCTCGTCGATCTGGCACACCCTGGCGATGTTCCCGCCGGTGCCGCCGTCGATGATCGAGGCGGGGTATCGGGACTTCGCCGACCGGTGGAACCCGATCCTCGACGTCTTCGACGAGGTCGGGGTCCGCTTCGCGCACGAGGTGCACCCCAGTGAGATCGCCTACGACTACTACACCACTGTGCGGACGCTGGAGGCCATCGGGCACCGGCCGGCCTTCGGGCTGAACTGGGACCCCTCGCACATGGTGTGGCAGGGCCTGGACCCGGCGAACTTCATCCTCGACTTCGCCGACCGGATCTACCACGTCGACTGCAAGGACGCCCGGGTGGCCACCCGCGACGGCCGGCGCGGCCGCCTGGCCTCCCACCTGGCCTGGGCCGACCCCCGCCGCGGCTGGGACTTCGTGTCCACCGGCCGGGGTGACGTGCCGTGGGAGGAGTGCTTCCGTGCGCTCAACCACATCGGCTACGACGGCCCGATCTCCATCGAGTGGGAGGACGCGGGCATGGACCGGCTGCACGGCGCGCCGGAGGCCCTCGCCTACATCCGCTCGCTCAACGCCATCACCCCGCCCGCCGCCGCGTTCGACGCGGCCTTCTCCTCCGAGGGCTGACGGCTTCAAGCGGGGCGGGGGCCCGGGGCGGGGGCCGCGGCCCCCCCCCCCCCCAAACCCGAGT
>JADGHC010000455.1 GCA_019689655.1 Microbispora sp. | reverse complement strand
GGGGGGGCCCCCGGTTTTTGGGCGGGGGGGGGGGGGGCGGGCGCCGGCCGGGGGGGGGGGGGGGCCCGGCCGTTCCGTTGCGGCACGCATCAGGCCGAGCGCCGGGCCGGACGCGCCGCGGCGGAGGTGCGCCCGCACGCGGCCGACAGATACGCCTGCACCGTCGCCAGGCCCGGCTCCACGCCGAGGTCGCCCCGGAGCCGGGAGACGCACCGGTCGAACCAGGCCTTGGCGGCCTTCCGGTCGCCCAGCCGACCGCACGTGTCGATCAGCAGACGGTACGTCTCCTCCCGGTACGGCTCCAGCTCGATGAGCCGTACCGACCAGCGCAGCACGTCACCGGCGTTGTCCTGGTCCAGGGCCGCCGCCAGCAGCCGCGTCAGCGCGTGCAGCGCCAGCGACCGGTGCCACTCGCGGTGCTCCAGCACCCAGTCTCCGCACTGGCCCTGGAGGAAGTCGCCGCGGTACAGCTCCATGGCCTCCCGGTACCGGGACAAGGCGACGCGCACCTCACCCCGCCGGTCGGCGGCCCGCCCCGCGTCGATCTTTCCTTCGAAATCCTCGATGTCCACCCACACCCGGTCACCGCGGAGCACGTAACCGAAATCGCGGTGTTCGACTCCGAGGCCGCAGTGCGCGCAGCCCGCGGGCCCCACTCCGAGGGCCCGCCGTATCGCGTGCACGGCCACCTTGAGCGAACTGGAGTTCGGCGACCACTCGCGACCGGGCCACAACACCTGGTAGAGGGTCTCGCGCAGTACCGGTCGCTCCCGATGGCTGACCAGGTACTGGAAAAGGGTTCGCGCCTTGCCCGCACGCCAGCTCAGCACTGGTGCCCCCGACACGGTGACGCAGAAGGTACCGAGCATGTGCACCTGGAGGGTGTGATCCGGCGTACCACCCGCCCCGGTCACGTGCGCTCGGCCGGGCCGGCGCTCGCCGACAGCTCGCTCTCCGCCACCGGGACCTGCGGAGTGCGGCGGGCGAGCCGGAGCCGGAATCCGGCCGGCATGAAGAAGCCGCCCTCCGCCACCTGGAGCTCATATCCGGGTTCTTTCTCGATCCGGTAGCGGTGCAGCAGCGTGGCCAGCGCCACCGTCGCCTCGTGCTGGGCGAACTGCCGGCCGATGCAGGACCGCATCCCGGTGCCGAACGGCCGATAGACGTGGCCCGGCCGGGCGCGCACCGCCTCGGGGAGGAAGCGGTCGGGGTTGAACTCCTCCACGTCCGGACCCCAGACGGGGTCCCGGTGCAGCATCGGCGTCAGGACCATGGCCCAGGCGCCCTTGCGCATGGGGTGACCGCCGAGCGTGGTGTCCTGCCGGGCCTCGCGCAGGAACGCGGGCGCGGGCGGCCACAGCCGCAGCGCCTCGTCCAGCACCCGGCGGATGTAGCGCAACTTGCCGACCTGCTCGAACGTCGGCCCACCGGTCGCGGAGCCGAGGATCTCGTCGGCTTCGCGCTGCGCCTTCGCGAGCACCTCGGGATGGGTGCTGAGGAAGTACAGCGCGAACGACAGCATGCCCGCCGTCGTGCCGTATCCGGCGATCAGGAACGTCAGGATCTGGTAGCGGATGTTCTCCAGGCTCAGCTTGCGGCCCGTGCCCTCCTGCGCGGTGTTGAGCATGGCGCCGAGCAGGTCCTGCACCCCGGTGTCGCGCGACTCCTTGCGCTTGCGGACGACCTCGTCGACCACCCGGTGCATGTAGCGCACGCTCTCCTCGTTGCGCCGCCGTCCGAGCCACCTGGCGATCGGCGTCTTCGTGGAGTGCTGCAACGTGGCGACCATGGCCGCCACCAGCGGGTGCAGGTCGGGCCGGGAGAAGGAGTCGAAGTCGTAGCCGAAACCGGCCACGCCGATCGTGTCGAGCGCCAGCTTGGTCATATCACCGGCCACGTCGACGTACGGCCCGCCGCACTGCTTGTCCCACGCGTCGACCAGCCGCGCCACGCAGCCGAGCATCGCGTCGTGGTAGCGCCGCATCGCCTCCCGGCTGAAGGCGGGCAGGAGGATGTCGTGGGCCAGTCTCCAGTTCGGCTCGTCGTTGTAGGCGGTGAACAGCCCGTCACCGGTCACCGGGCGGTAGGCGTCGATGCCGAAGCCGACGTGCTTGGCGAAGCGTGACTCATCCACCAGTTCGGCGACGAGGTCCGCCCCGGACACCACCACCATCTGAAAACCAGGCAGCTTGACGTGGTAGATGGGCCCCAGCTCACGCGCCCACTTCATCGCGCCCTGCATCGGGGTCGCCGGAGTCGCCGTCCTGACGTCACCGAGGATGGGCAGCCGCCCTTGCGGGTGCGGCAAGCGTTCGACCTCGGGCCATGGCTTGCCGTTTCGTCTGGTCGCTAATGCCACGTGTGCCTCCCGGATCTTCGACGTGGTCATCGGGACGAGCGGGTGCAGCGTAGGAATGGCCAGTTGTGAAGCGGTTACGTATCCGGCGTCCAGATGCCGGCCCTTTTGTCAATCCGGGCATCCGAAGCCGGCGGGAGGGGCCCGCCGTACCGCGCCGCCCGTGCGCCCGGTCCGCGGTGGAGCGCGCCGGGGTCTCGTCCTCGATCAGGAAGCCGCCGGACCGGCGGTGCCGGAGCCGGGCGTAGCGGCCCTGGCCGGCCTCGCGCCTGAGCCGCCCGTCCTCGTGGCGGACGGCGGGGTCCCGCTGCCCGGGGTCGTGGTCGCCGCCGAAGGCCCTGCCCACGCGGCGCCGGAAGGCGGCCACGCGGGCGTCCGCCCTTGCCGGCTCCCCGCTGTATTAAGCCCTGAAAAATGTGTGGGACGTTTTTAGCTCGCGAACCAGCCCCGGCGCTATGCCCTTGCCACCGTTGATTTTCCTTACACGCCCGGTTCGCCCGGGGCGCATCCCGGGCGATCCCGGAAGATCGCAGGATGATTGCAAGACGATCACGAGGTGATCGCGGGATGATCGCGTTCCCCGTTTTGTCGGTCCCGGTTCCTATGCTCGCCCCATGCCGAAATCGCCATCCCCGCTCGACATCGCGCACGGACTTCTGGGAGAGGGCCGGCTGGTCGACGCCGAGCAGCTCCTGGTGAAGGAGCTGCAGGAGGCCGAGCGCAGGCACGGCCGCGGGAGTCCGCAGTGGGCCTCGGCCCAGTGCGATCTCGGCAACCTCCTGTTCAGCTCCGGGCAGCCCGACCGGGCGGTGGAGTGCTTCCGCAACGCCTGCTCCGGTCCGCCACCGGGCGATCCCGAGGCGTACAAGGACCACCTCACCTACCGGCTCAACCTCGGCATGGTGCTGATGCTGGCCGGGTGGCTCGACGAAGCCGAGGCCGAGCTGCGCCGCAATCTGGAGGAGCGGCAGGCGTTCTACGGCCAGGACCATCCCGGCTACGCCTACGCGCTGGAGCCGCTGGCCGACGTGCTGCTCAGGCGCGGCGACATCGGCCAGGCCCGGCGGCTCACCGAAGAGACGGTCGGCATCTTCTGGCGTCACGGCCACGAACGGATCGCCACCGCGCTCGCGCTGCGCGCGGAGATCATCGTGGCCGCGGCGAGCGGGGAACCCGCCTTCACGGGACTTGAGCAGTTGCCGGACGGCGTGGTCGAGCAGGTCGCTTTCGCGGTGATCAACCGGGCCGGTCAGAACCCGGCGACCGGCAAGGCGGTGCTCACCAGCCTGGTCCCGGCTCTGGAGGGACGGCTCGGCCCCGATCACCAGGCGACCCTCAACGCGCTGTCCCAGCTCGCGAACATCAGCCACGACGTCGGCGACGAAACCGGGCGGGTGCGGGCGATCGAGAAGGTGCTCGCCTCCTACGACCGGCAGGGCCGCGCGGAGGACGCGCTCATGGCGGCGCTCGGCCTCGCCATGGCGCAGGACGACGCGGGCGACGCGGCCGGGGCGCTGCGGACGTATGAGCAGGCATGGGCCCGGGCGGACCGCATCGGCCGCCATGAGCTGCGTGCCCAGGTGCTGCGGAACTGGGGGCTGGCCCTGTCGGCCGCGGGCCACACGGCCGAGGCGGAGCGGCGGCTGCGCGACGCCGTGGCCGAGGCCGGCCGCGGGCACGACGACGAGATGCTCGGCCGCTCGCGGATCGCGCTCGGCCTGTTCCTGCAGCACCAGGAACGACTGGCCGAGGCGCGGCAGATGGTGGAGGCGGGGCTGTCGACGCTGGACGTCGCGCACCCCGACGCGATCACTGGCCGCAGTCACCTCGGCGCCATCGCCGAGGGCCGCTCCTGCGGCTGCGGGGACGTCCCGGGCACGATCGCCGCCGCGTTCCGCGAGTTCGTCATGAGCAGGTTGCCGGGTGACCTCCTGGAAGACCTCGAGGTGACCGTGAAGGACGGCGACTTCGCGCTTCAGGTGCGGCTGCGCCGCAAACCGAGCGAGGCCGAGATGGAGCACATGAACCGGCTGATCGAGAGCGCGCACGCCGAGTTCCGCAGCCGGCTGACCTCGGCACGGTAGGCAGCCCACCGTGGCGTGACATAAACCATTCCCGCAGGCTCCGACGTGGAGGGGTGGTCGATGCGGGCTATTACGAACGCCGACGTCCGCCGGGTGTTCGACCGGCTGGCGGACCGCTACGACAACCAGATGCTGGCCTGGGAACGCCGCCTGTTCCCGGGCAGCCGGGAATGGGCGGTCGGGCAGGCATGCGGCCATGTCGTGGAGATCGCGATCGGCACCGGGCTCAACCTCCCGCTGTACGACGCCGGCGTCACCGTGGTCGGGATCGAGCTGTGCGAGCCCATGCTGGAACTGGCGCGGCAGCGGGCGGCGCGGGCCGGCCTCGGCGAGCGGGTGGAGCTGCGGCAGGGCGACGTGCAGCGCCTGGATCTGCCCGACGGCGTCGCCGACACGGTTGTGTCCACGTTCACGATGTGCACCATCCCGGATCCGGCGGCGGCGGCGCGTGAGGCCTACCGCGTGCTCAAGCCGGGCGGGCGGTTCGTGCTGGCCGAGCACGGGCCGTCGAGCAATCCGCTCATCCGGACCGGGATGCGGCTGCTCGAACCGCTGTTCGTGCGGTTCGGGGCCGACTACCTCACCCGCGATCCCCTGCCCTACCTCGAACAGGCCGGTTTCGAGATCGAGTCGGTGACACGGACGACGCGCGGCATCGGCTTCCGGGTGCTGGCCGTCCGCCCATGAGCCACCTCCCCCACGCCATCTCCCCTCCGGCCGTGAGCCGCCTCACACTCCCACCCA
>JADGHC010000454.1 GCA_019689655.1 Microbispora sp. | reverse complement strand
CACCGGGCTGGCCGCGCTGCTGTTGGCCCGCGCAGAGCCGCCGCCGCTGCTCGAACAAGTGCTGGTCTACCTCGTGTCGCTGTCACAGCCGGTCGACGTTGGTGGCAGGACTCTGCCCGGGTGGTGGTCCTTGGACGGCCCCGGGCATGAGGAGATGCCCGGGGGCCACGGCAACAACGGTGTCGCGCACGGCATCGCCGGCCCTCTGGCGGTCCTGTCCCTCGCCGCCCGCCACGGTGTACAGGTGCCGGGGCAGCGCGACGCGATCGAGGTGTTCGCGCACTGGCTGGACAGGTACGGCTGCCGCTACTGGGTCACCCTCAGCGAACTGGCCACGGCTGACCCTCCCGAGCCGCTGCCCGCACGACCGTCCTGGTGCTACGGCCAGCTCGGCATCGCCCGCGCCCTGCAGCTGGCCGCGCTCGCCCTCCACGACCCCGCCCGTCAGCACCGGGCGGAGAACACCGTCCTGGGTGTGCTGGCCGACCCGGCATGTCTCAGCCGGATCACCGACGCCACGCTTTGCCACGGCTGGGCCGGTCTACTGGCCGTCACCCGCGCCGTAGCCGGTGACAGTCCCGCACCGGACCGGTTCGCGCCGCTCATCGACGACCTCACCAGGCGTCTGGCCGCCGAGCTGGACCGGCTGCCGAAGCCCGGATTTCTGGAAGGCCGTGCCGGTGCACATCTGGCGTTGGACGGCACGAACACGACCGGCTGGACCAGAGCCCTCCTGATCACCTGACCCACGATAAGGAGCCCTTCGTGGACGACGAGCGCCTCCCGATCGCCACTGACACGAGCTGGTGGCACGCCACCGTCTCATTCCCCGACGCCGTCATAACGCCGGACGCAGCCCGGGCGCTGTCGACCGCGCTGTCCAGCCACCGCTTCCACTTCCTCCGTAAGGACAATGGCCTGCGCCTCCGCACCGAGCGGCCCGCGGCAGACCTGCTCGACCAGCTCGCCGCCGACCACGTCGTGGCCGGCTGGGTTGGCGGAATCTACGAGCCCGAGATTCACGCCTTCGGCGGCTCCGAAGGGATGGCGGTCGCCCATGACCTGTTCTGCGCCGACAGCCCCGCCGCTCTGGCCGAAACCGGCAGCCCGAACGCCCGGGAACGTTGCGTCCTACTGCTGTCGTCGATGACCCGCGCGGCGGGCTTGGACCCGTTCGAGATCGGCGACGTCTGGGCGAAACTCGGCGACCTGCGGCCACCGGTTACCCCGCCCACCGGCCCGTCCCGCGACTGGGCGATCAGCGCGATGCGGCGTCTGATGTTCGCCGACGCCGCCCAAAGGCCGGACGCGGAGCCGGGCTGGGCGGAACGCGTGGCCGCGTTCGAGGAGGCCGGGCTACGGCTCAGGCGGCTGGCCGCCGAAGGACGGCTGACGCGGGGCCTGCGCGCCGTACTCACCCACCACGCGATCTTTGCGTTCAACCGTGCCGGAATCCCCACCGACCAGCAGGCGGCGACCGCGTGGCTCGGCAGACAAGCCGCCTTCAGCGAATGGGTACCAGCCGACGCGTCCACCCGCAGGTCCACGTCCCCGTCCTCTAACCTCACCCGAATGGAGACCACCGTGACCCCAGCCGGCACTGCCGAACTGCGCGAAGCACTCGTGACCCGCCTCATCGACAGCGGCCACCTGCACACCCCCGAAGTCATCGCCGCGTTCCGGGCCGTCGAACGGCACCGTTTCCTCCCGGGCGTCACCCCGCAGGTGGCATACGCCGAAGACGCCGTGCCCATCAAGCACGACGGAACCGGCGAAATGATCTCCTGCATTTCCGCGCCCTCCATCGTCGCCCTCCAGCTGGAGCAGCTGGACGCCAGGCCCGGCCACAAGGTCCTGGAAGCCGGAGCCGCCACCGGCTACAACGCCGCGCTCCTGTCCCGGCTCGTCGCCCCCCAAGGCCACGTATGGACTGTCGACGTCGATCAGGACCTCGTGGACCGCGCCCAGAAGAACCTCGCGGATGCCGGCGCCTCGAACGTCACCTGCGTTCTCGGCGACGGTGCGGCCGGTCTTCCGGGGCACGCCCCGTTCGACCGCATCCAATTCACCGTCGGAGCCGGCGACATTCCCCTGCCGATCCTTGACCAGCTCGCCCCCAGCGGACGGCTGGTCCTCCCGATGAGGATCCGCGGCAGCATCTCCCGCAGCTTCGCATTCGAACGCGACGGCGACACCTGGAGAACCGTGTCGTGTGAGATGGCGACGTTCGTCCCCCTCCGCAAGGGCGTCTGCGACGACATCTACACCCGCGTCCCCATGGCCGGGGAAGGGAACGTCCACCTGGAGACCTTCAGCGAACAGGACGTGGACCGCGACGCGATCCGCACCGTCCTCGACCAGCCCCCCACGAAGATCTACACCGGGGTGAAATTCCGCCAGGGCGACCCCTTCGAATGGCTGTACCTCTACCTCGCCGCGGTCCTGCCCAACGGCCTGTCCCGCATGCCCGGCTCCCGCCCCGGCTTCGCCCCCCACTTCGCATGGGGATCGATGGCCGCGCTCGATGGTGACAGCCTGGCCTACCTGACCGTCCGCGAAGGCGAGGACGAACAGGGCAGGTTCTGGGAGCTCGGCGTCATCGGCCACGGCCCACGCGGCGCCTCCCTCGCCGACGAGGTCGCCACCGGGATCACCGACTGGCATCAGGGCTGGGGCAACAACGGGCCCAAGCCGAGCTTCCGCATGGCCGTAGGCAACGCCCGCGACCAACTGACGGCCGCCGACCCACGCTTCGTCATCGACAAGACCTACAGCCGTCTCGTCATCGACTGGCCGCGCAGGAGCTGACACCGGTGATCCCCGCGATAGCCAGCCGTATCCCGCTGGTCCGCCGGCCCAAGGCGCCTGCGTTACCACTGGACGAACGCATCACCCACCTCACCGAGCTGACTGTCGAACCGCCCGGCGCGAGCCACCGCGATCTGGTGGCCCGCGCCAGCGGCGTCCTCAACTACGCCGCGCTCATCGCCTCCGACGTCGGGATGCCCGACCTGGCCGCCCAGCTGTGCTGGAGGCAGCACCAGGTCTTCGCCGAAGCGGGCAACCACACCGGGGACATCGCCGTGATGGCACTCATGCCGCTGATCAACATCTCCCGGTTGTTGACCCGCGAAGGCGACGGCGAAGCCGCCTACGACCTGCTTCTGCGGCTGTACCGCGCTGCGCAGAAGCGCACCACAGCGGAGATCTGCGGCACCACCGTCGATCTGTCGACGCTGATCGGCACCGACGCAGACCACCGGAAGGTCTGCGAGGAGCTGTGGGCTACCCTCCTCGTCGACGGCGCCAGAGCCCTGGCGCGGATCGGCCGCTGGACCGAGGCAGCCGACATCATGAACGCGCATCGCGGCGTCGGCAACCGCCTCCTCGACGGCCGCCAAATCATGATCATGTCCCTGATGGAACGCGGCCTCGACCAGGAGGCCCGCGCCACCATCGAATCCACCGCCCCCGCAGAACCGTGGGAGGACGCCATCGCAGCCCTCCTGCGCGTCTGCTGCCGGCCCGCGACCTCGCCCGCGCCCCAATCTGAGCTGGAGCATGCCCTGCGGGAAACGCTTACGCTGTTCGCCCCGCCCGACCCTGCGACTGCCGTATTCCAAGTCCGGGCCGGACTGACCGCGCTCGAACTGGTCCCCGACCGCACCGGCGCCGACGCCGCCCGCTTACAGGACACCGTCGCCGAGGCGGCCAGCCTCGACGCCAACGCCGCCCGCGATGTCCTGAACCACCCCCTGTCCTCCCACCTGACCACCGAGCAAAGACGGAAACTCGACGATGTCCTCACCGCGTCAGGGCTCGGCGCCGGGAAGCTCTCACCCGCCGACATGCACGCTCTCACCACAGCCGTGGACACGGCCGAAGCGGCACTCCGCAGGCTTGTGTGACCCGCACACCAGCCACACGGCCGCCTAGTGCTGTGACCGGAAACGATCACCGGGTTCGCGCGTAGTCCGCCGTGCCGATTGGATGGGGTCGATCACAGCCGAACGGCTTGGGAGGCACGGTGGCAGAACCGGTCAGAGTACGCAGACTGACCGACCAGGAGGGGCAGCGGCCGGGGCACCTTGAGCACCGATGCCCAGCGGATCGCCGAACTGGAACGTGAGGTGCGCGAGCTGCGCCGGGCCAACGAGATCCTCAAGGCCGCGGCTGCTTTTTTCGCGGCCGAACTCGGCCCTCGGCCGCCCGGGTAGTCGCCTTCATCGACGCCCGCCGCGACGCTTTCGGCGTCGAGCCGATCTGCCGGGTGCTGCAGGTGGCCACGTCGACGTACTACGCGGCCAAGGTGCGCCCGCCATCGGCCCGTCAGGTGCGCGATGCCCAGCTCATGACGCAGATCGTGGCCGTCTGGAACGACACCTTCGAGGTGTATGGCGTGCGCACGATGTGGAAGGAGCTCAACCGGCGCGGCACGGGCGTGGCCCGCTGCACGGTGGCCCGGCTGATGAAGCGCCTGGGCCTTGCCGGCGCGATCCGCGGGGACCACAAGACGCGCACCACGATCCCCCAAACACGCGTCGAACCACCCGCCGACCTGGTCAGACGCGACTTCACCGCCCCCGCCCCGAACCGGCTGCAGGTCGCCGACCTGACCTACATCCCCACCGCCTCGGGGTTTGTGTACGCGGCACTGGTCATCGACGCGTTCTCACGCATGATCGTCGGCTGGCGGCTGGACGATCACCTGCGCACCGACCTGGCGCTGGACGCGCTGGAGATGGCCATCTGGCACCGTTCCGGTGACGGCCGGCGGCCGGAAGGGCTGGCGCCCCACTCCGACCGCGGCTGTCTGCTCGGTCGGCTCGCGCGGCGACAGCTACGACAACGCCCTGGCCGAAAGCACCATCGGGCTGTACAAGACGGAGCTGATCCACCGGCATGGCCCCTGGAACGGCCTGGGCGAGCTGGAGATCGCCACCATGGAAAGGGTGGACTGGTACAACAACCGGCGCCTCCACAGCGTCTGCAACGACCTCCCACCAGCCGAATACGAGACCCGCTACCGGACAAAGACCGACCCGGCTATCCTCACCTCAACCAGCTAACCCGGCCTCCACAAAACCCGGCGCGGTTCACACCCTCGTTGGCAACCTCGTCGACGACCCCGAATGCCGCTTCACCGCCGGCGGCCACGCCGTCGTACGCTTCCGTGTCGCCTCCACACCCCGCTA
>JADGHC010000453.1 GCA_019689655.1 Microbispora sp. | reverse complement strand
CTCCCTCCCCGCATTCCCGCCCCCGGACGCGAGCTCGTCCGGCAGGATGCGGTCCATGCCCCCCTCACCTGGCTTGAGGCCGTTCTCACCACGGCCGTCACCCATCTCCACCACCGACGTGGCACGCGCCGGTCTGCGGCTCGGCTTCCCGACCGTGCTCGGCGGGGAGATCTGGTGGGAGGAGGACCGCCCGGCCGAGGGCGGCCGCCGTACGGTCGTCCATCGCGCCGCCGACGGCACTCTCCACGACCTGCTCCCCGCGCCCTGGGACGTGCGTACGCGCGTCCACGAGTACGGCGGGCGGTCCTACCTCGTCGTCCCGGGCCACGGGATGGTCTTCGCGCACCACCCCGACCAGCGGCTCTATCTCGCCCGGCCGCGGCCGGCCGGCGGACCCGGCACGGAACCCGGCCCGCAGCGGCCCCGCCCGATCACGCCGGAGCCGGACGAACCGGCCGGGCTGCGCTACGCCGACCTGCGGTTCCAGGACGGCCCGGACGGGCCGCGGGTGTGGTGCGTCCGGGAGCGGCACCACCAGCACGGCAAGGTCACCCGTTCGATCGTGTCCGTGGCGCTCACCGGGGACGGCGAGATCGCCGAGTGGGTCACCGGCAGCGACTTCTACGCCTCGCCCACGCCGTCTCCCGACGGCCGGCACCTCGCCTACATCTGCTGGAACCACCCCCACATGCCCTGGAGCAGGGCCGAGCTGCGGGTCACGCGGCTGTCGGACGGCGCAACATGGACCGTGATGGGCGGGCCGGAGGAGTCGGTCCTCGCGCCGATGTGGTGCGACGACCGGCGCCTGTACGCCGTCTCGGACCGGTCCGGCTGGTGGAACCTCTACCGGGCCGACATCACCGGCTCCTCCTGCGAGGCCCTCTGCCCGGCCGAGGAGGAGTTCGCCGGACCGCTGTGGCAGCTCGGGGGCCTGCCGTACGCCGCGCTGGGCGACGGCCGGCTCGCCGTCCTGCACGGGCGCGGCGACCTGCGCCTCGGCGTCCTCGACCCCGACACGGGCGTGCTCACCGACCTCGACGTGCCGTTCGACGGATGGTCGCCCGTGCTGGACGCCGACGGCGACGTGCTCGCGGGCATCGGCTACGGGCCGCTCGTGCCGCGCACGGTCGTCCGGATCGGCCTTGCCACCGGAGACGCCGAGGAGGTGCGGCGGGAGATCGACGTTCTGCCGCCCGCCGACGTCCTCCCGGTGCCCCGGACCGTGGAGTTCGAGGCCGCTTCCGGCAGGCGCGTGCACGCGTACCTGTATCCGCCGGATCAGCCGGACGAGGGCGGCGCGCCGTACGTCGTCTTCGTGCACGGCGGGCCGACCGGGCACGTGACGAGCGAGCTCAGCCTGGAGAAGGCGTTCTTCACCAGCCGCGGCATCGGCGTGATCGACGTCAACTACGGCGGATCGAGCGGGTACGGCCGGGCCTACCGGGAGCGCCTGCGCGGCCTGTGGGGTGTGACCGATGTGGAGGACACGATCGCCGCGGCGAAGTGGCTGGTCGCCGAGGGCCTCGCCGATCCCGCCCGGATCGCCGTACGCGGGGCGAGCGCGGGCGGGTGGACGGTCATGGCCGCCTGCGGCGCGTCGGACGTCTTCGCGGGCGGCGTCTCGGTGGCGGGAGTCAGCGCGCTCGCCCCTCTCGTCGCGGCCACCCACGACTTCGAGTCGCGGTACGTGGAGTGGCTGGTCGGCCCCGAGGACCGGTACGGCGAGCGCGAGCCGCTGGCCCGGGCCGACCGGGTGAGCTGTCCCATGCTGCTCATGCAGGGGCTGGCCGACCCGATCGTGCCACCGGCCCAGTCGCGGGCGTTCGCCGAGCAGCTGACGGCGCGCGGGGTGCCGTGCACGTACCTGACGTTCGAGGGCGAGGCCCACGGGTTCCGGAAGCTGCAGACCAGGGCCGCGGCCCTCGCCGCCGAGCTGTCGTTCTACCTGCAGATCTTCCGGTGAGCGGGCTCGCCGGCGCAGTCGGAAACCGCGCCGCCGGCCGGTACACGGCGGGGTGTGCGGCGCGGCCGGCGGGTCCGCCGTGGGATGTGACGGGCCGGGGCGCTACCGGGCGAACTCGGTGGCGCGGGACTCGCGGACCACGGTGATGCGGATTTGGCCGGGATAGGTCAGCTCCTCCTCGACCTGCTTGGCGACGTCCCTGGCGATCACCTGGGCCTGGATGTCGTCGACGTTTTCCGGCCGGACCATGACCCGGATCTCCCGGCCCGCCTGCATGGCGAAGACCTTGTCCACTCCCTCGTAGGACTGGGCGATCTCCTCCAGGCGCTCAAGCCGCTTGACGTATGCCTCCAGGGACTCGCGCCGGGCGCCGGGGCGGCTGCCGCTGATCGCGTCCGCGGCCTGGGTGAGGACCGCCTCGACGGTCCTGACCTCCACTTCGTTGTGGTGCGCCTCGATGGCGTGGACGACGTCTTCGTTCTCGCCGTACCGCCGGGCGATCTCCGCACCGATCATCGCGTGGCTGCCCTCGACCTCGTGGGTCAGCGCCTTGCCGATGTCGTGCAGGAGCGCGCAGCGCTTCACGAGGTCACGGTCGAGCCGGAGCTCGGCGGCCATGATCCCCGCGATGTGCGCAGACTCGATCAGGTGCTTGAGCACGTTCTGGCCGTAGGAGGTGCGGTAGCGGAGCTGGCCCAGCAGGGTCACCAGCTCGGGGTGCATGTCGGTGATGCCCAGCTCGACCAGCGCGTCCTCGCCCGCCCGTACGCACATGTCCCGGACCTCGGCCTTGCTGCGCTCGTAGGCCTCCTCGATGCGCTGGGGGTGGATCCGGCCGTCGAGCACGAGCTTCTCCAGCGTCAGCCTGGCGGTCTCCCTGCGCACCGGATCGAAACACGACAGCAGCACCGCCTCCGGCGTGTCGTCGATGATCAGGTTGACGCCGGTGGTGGACTCGAAGGCCCTGATGTTGCGGCCTTCGCGGCCGATGATGCGGCCCTTCATCTCGTCGCCGGGCAGATGGACGACGCTCACCACCGACTCGGCCGTCTGCTCGGTGGCGACCCGCTGCACCGCCAGCGTCACGATCTTGCAGGCACGCTTCTCGCCCTCTCGCCGGGCCTCGCTCTCGATCTCCCGGACGATCAGCGCGGCCTCCCGCTTGGCCTGGTTCTCGATCTCCTTGACCAGCTCCGCCTTGGCCTGCTCCGCCGTCAGCCCGGCGACCCGCTCCAGGATCTCCTTCCGCCGTTCGGCCATCCGCTCCAGCTCCTCGCGGCGATCGGCCAGCTCGGTCTCGGTCTCGGCCAGCTTGCGGGCCCGCTCGGCCTGCCTGCGGGCCTCCTCGTCGAGCCGCTGTTCGCGCTCGGCCAGCCGGCTCTCGCGGCGTTCGAGGTCGGAGCGCAGCTCCTTGAGCTCGGTCTTGAGGATCCGCGCCTCCTCCTCGACCTCTTTGCGCATCAGCGCGGCGCTTTCCGCGAGAGACTCGGACCTCCTGAGGATCTCCCCCGCGTCACGCTCCGCCTTCGTGCGGATCTCCTCGGCCTCGCGTCTGGCCCGTTCGAGTTCCTCGTTGACCTCCGCCTTCACCTCGGCGAGATGCTCCGGCGAGGGGCGGGATGGTGGGAGGACGCCGGTGCGGCGCATGACTATGACGAGGGCGGCGATCATCACGAGAGCCAGCAGCACCACCGCAACCGCAAGAACGATCACGATCGTGTCCATGCGCGCTCACCCCTCACGTCAACTCTTGGCAGGGGTCACACGCGCAGCACAGCAGCGCCCGGTGGCGTCACCAGGACAAATATCGTCGCAATGCCCGGACGCCCCGAGGGGCGGCCGTTATGGCCCGGAGGCCGGTCAATGTCTCTCGTCCGTCGTGGTACACCGTTATGGCAATCCGCGCTGCGCGGAGTAACTCCTCACTGCGGTCGAGATTAAGCGTCAGAGAGGTAACGAGCAAGCAAAGATGCGCTGTCAAGTCACTTTTGCATGGTGCTATGGCTCACTCGAAGGTATCCGGCAGCTCATCTGACGGAATGCCTTCGCTCTCGATCGCCTCCCGGACCACGCGGAAGGCGAGGCCCGGCGAGTAGCCCTTGCGGGCCAGCATCCCGATCAACCGCCGCATGCGTGCCTGCGGTTCCAGCCCGCGCGTGGCGGCCAGTTTCCGCTCCACCAGCCTGCGCGCGGTCTCGGCCTCCTCGTCGGGATCGAGCCGCCCGACGGCGTCCTTGACCGTCTCCTCGGCGACACCCCGCTGCCGCAGTTCCCGGGCGAGCGCGCGGCGGGCGAGCCCGCGGCCCGCGTGCCGGGAGCTCACCCACGCGGCGGCGAACGCCTCGTCGTCGATGAGCCCGACCTCGGAGAACCGCTCGAGCACGGCGTTCGCCGCCTCCTCGGGCACGTTCCGCTTGCGCAGCGCGTCCGCGAGCTGGGCCCGGGTCCTCGGGGCCGCCGTCAGCAGCCGCAGGCAGACGGCCCTGGCCACCGCCTCGGGGTCGGCAGGCGGGTCCTCGCCGATTGCGGTGCCCTCCATCGGACCGCCGGGCGGCCATTCGCCGGGCCGTCCGCGCTCTCCACGGTCTGCCTCGTCCGCCCCCGGCAGATCCGCGTGGTCCCCTCGGCGTCGCGTGCCACGCCGCTGGCGCCGGCGTCCGGCCACGCCGGCCTCCTGACCCGGGTCGCCCCACCCCCACGAGCCGCTGCCGCCGAAAAACTCGGCCGCATCGGGGTCATCCGGGCCGCCCAAACCGCCGGGGAAGCCCGGCCCGGAGGCATCGAAGGCGTCGAAGTCCCCGGCGCCCTCGTGATCCCGGGGGCCGCGCCTGCCGCGGCCGGGGCCCCGCAGCCCACGCCCGCCACGGACACCGTCCGAGCCGCGGACATCGCTCGAACCGCGGACACCGCCGGAGCCCCGGACGCCGCTCGAGCCACGGGCGCCGTCCGAGCCGCGGACACCGCCGGAGCCGCCGGAGACCTCGGAGGCAACGGTGCCGCCGGAGCGGCCCCGGGTTTCGCGCCTGTGGATCTCGGCCCGCAGCGCGGCGATCGTCGCGGACACGTCGTCGGCCGATCCCGGTGGTTCACCGGCCGGCCCGCGAGGTCCGGCGTTCCAGTCCCCCGGCCCGGTCCCGTCGTCCGGGCCGGGAGGGTCATCTCGCCTCATGCCCGCGCTCAGACGTCACCCGGCTTGGGCGCGGCGGCCGCCATGCCACCCCCCCCCGCCGTGGC
>JADGHC010000452.1 GCA_019689655.1 Microbispora sp. | reverse complement strand
GTGGCCTGGGGGGGGCTGGCACCCTGTGCCCCCTCCAGGCCACCGCTGCCGAAGCGGGTCCGGTCAGAAGGGCGGGTTGGCCTTCCGCGCCAGGTAGTCGCGGGCGATCTGCTTGTCGGACTCGGTGGGGTCGGACAGCAGCCACGGGGCGGACTGCCCGGGCTTGGCGGTGCCGCGGCCGAGCCGTCCCAGCACCATCCGGCCGGTGCCGACCTTGGGGCGCAGCTGGCCCTGCAAGGCCCTCTGGAACACGCGGATGCCGGTGTGCTCCTCTCCGGCGTTGGCGCCGTCGAGGACCACCAGGTCGACGCTGACGGCGTCGGCGGGACCGTAGGAGGTGGCGATGTCCTTCTCGTGGGCGGTCGGGGTGATGAGCAGCAGCTGCCCGTCGAACTCGGTGATCTTCACGCCGCCGGAGCTGGAGGACGGGGCGTCGAACAGGTCGTTCGTCACGGTGTTCCCTTTCTGTCTTGCGCTTGTGTCTTGCGCTTGCACTTGTGCTGGCGGTGCAGCGGATAGCCGCGCCGTCTGGGGAGGTCCTGAAGGATCCATCCGAGCTGCGGGTGTCTCTCCCAGATGAGCGAGCCCGACTGGTCCAGGGGCTCGAATACTGAGATCGGCTCGGCCTCCACCCACCCCTGCAGGGCGGCGCGGATGCCGGTCTCCCGGACGTGGATCACAGGGGTGCCGCAGGTCCGGCACGGGCGGCGAACGTCCGGTCTCATGCCGTCAGTTCGTCCTTGCGGGCGCGCGCGAGGGCGGTGAGATCGTCGGTCCACACGTGGTGGTGCTGCTGCCAGATCTGGGTGAGCTCCTCGGCGGACATGGCCGCCTTGATCTTCTCGGCGGCCTCGGTCACCGGGTCGGTGATCGGCGTGAGCAGCCCCTTGCGGCGCCGCCAGTCCCGCACCTGCGTGGCGACCTGGACCGCTTCCCATCCGGCGGCGATGTCGACCCAGTGCAGTTCGCACCGGCCCTGCCCGGCGGGCAGGTGGATCACGATCGCCCGGTCGGTGTCGACGTCGAGCGGATCCCGTGTGCGGGTGCGGTGGTCGTACAGCACCGACCGGGAGTACACCGCTAGCTGCATGGCGATCTTCAGGGCGCTGTACTCGATGCTGCCCGTCTTGATGTCGGCGATGTAGGTGCGGCCCTGGTAGCGGACGGTGCGGTCGTGGGTGCCGCCGATCTTCAGCTCGTCGAGCACGGTGAACCGCTCGATTCCGACCATTTCCAGGCAGGAGGTGGCGGCGGCGTAGGCGTCGATGTCGGCGTGGTACGCCTCGGGGACCGGCCCGGGGATCTGGCCGCGGTCGAGCTGCTCGGTCAGCTTGTGCAGCGAGGTGCCGACCCCGGCGGCGGCGTGGGCCTGTGCGGCGTCCATCGCCTGGTCGACGATGCGGTTCAGCTCGTCCTTGTCGTCCCGGTGTGCACCGGCTGCCAGCACCAGGTCCGGCCGGTCGGCCATGCCGAGCGCGACCATCCGCTGCTGCCAGCGGGACAGGTTGTAGGTGTCTTCCAGGGCGCTGACGTAGGTGGTGCACCTCGTGTAGGGCATGGGCGCGCCGCCTTCCGGCGGGACGACCAGCGGCCGGCCGTATCGGTCGCGCGGGATCCCCTCGTCGGCCTGCCCGGGGGTGTCGAAGGGGTCAGTCATGGCAGGGCTCCTCGATGTCGTAGGCGTCGGCGAGCAGCCGGAGGAAATCCGCGCCGGTCATGGTGACGAACCCGTCCTCGGCGGCGGCCTTTCCGCGGCGGTGGTGCCAGACGGCGGCGTAGCGGGCGCCGTCGCGGTCGCGCTCGGCGGCCGCCTCGTCGACCCACTGGGCGAGCTCGGCGCGCCGGCGGTTCTTGGCTTCGATGACGAGGCCGGGGATGCCGGTGATGTCGCCGCGGTCTGCGGTGCCGCGCAGGGCACGCCGCTCGGCGTGCACGAAGCCGGCGTCGTGCAGGGCACGGACGACTGCGCTCTCCCAGCGGGTGCCTTTGGCCCGCTGCGCGCTCACGACTGGTCGCCGGTGTCGCCGGTGCTGGCGGTGCGGGCGGCGGCGGCCGCGGCCGCGGCGTCTCGGGCCTTCTTCTCGGCGTCGAGGCGCTTGCGCTTGCGTTCCGCACGGACCTGGGCCGACCGGGCCGACATGCGCCGGAGGTGGGCGCGGCGCAGGGCGTCGGCGCGCTTGGCGCGTTCCTCGGGGGTGAGCTTGCCGTCGGGGTCGGCCTGCTGTTCGAACCGGCGCCACATCGCCTCGCGGGCGGGGGCGGTGGCGGCGGTGCGGTCCGGCTCCTGGGCCCAGCGTTTGAGCGAGTTCGCTGAGTTGATCAGCCGTCGGACGGCTGGGGAGACCATGGGGTCACCTTTCTAGGCGACCCTGGCCAACAAGGGTGTCGCACAACGCACACCTGAACCGGTTGCATGTGCGTCCGCCTGGCGCATAGCCTAGACGGCGTGTGACCGGGGGCCATCCGGTCACTCAGCACCCTTGTTGACCAGGGTGTTTGTGGGTTGAGGCGTCGCCGGGGTGTGGTTGGCATCTGCTCCCGGCGGCGCCTTGCTGCGTTCGGGACTCCACCATAAGGCGGCGATCAAGGGAGCGCAACCGCTCCTGGGGCCGAAATTCTGAGTCGAATACCCGGTGTTCGGACAGTGTTCGCCTGATCACTCGGCGTGCCTAGTATTTGCACAGTGCTCACCCTGAAAAAAGCGCAGCTCAGGGGCATGTTTTCTGTAGACACAGCGTGACGAGTACCTGGTTACCTCACCTGCGGGCGCCTACACAGTGTGGCCGACTCCACAGCGAAAAACCCCTTGGGAAGAGGGGGCCGACAACGCTTTAAAGGAGCCTTATGCCCGTCTTCAGGTCTCTCTGAGACGTTCAGACACAGGTCCCCGCTAAACGTTTCCCCGCGGCCCCGCTCCGTCCCCGTATGGACGCCGGCCATTACATGCCGAACGCGTGTTCGACCCTTACAGGTCGCCCAAGGCGAGACGCCGCGCCTCTTCGGCTGCCCGCCGCTCCGACGACGCTGCGGAGTAGCGATCGATCATCGCGCGGTTGGACCACCCGGCGATCGCCATCAGCCCGGTCTCACTGCCGCCGGCGCCCAGCCACCGGCCACTGCCGGTGTGGCGCAGCACGTGCGGGTGGAAGCCCTCGATGCCCGCGGCCTCAGCACGCCTCAGGAGCGCCTTACGGGCGCCGGGGTACCCGAGCGTGGCGCCCCTGTCCCCGAGCCAGAGACGGCCGCTGTCGGCCAAACGGTGACCTCGCCGCATCCGCAGGTACCGGTCCAGCGCCCGGCCCGTCTGCGGGCCGAAGGGGACGCGCCTTGCCCTGCCCCCCTTGCCGCGGCGGATGATCGCCAGGCCCTCCCTCAGGTCCACGTCGTCGACGGTCATCGCGATGACCTCGCCGATCCGGGCGAGGGTCTCCAGCATGAAGCGCACCATGGCCTCGTCGCGCCGGTCGACGAAGGACGTGCCCTGGCAGGCCGCGATGAGTGCCCGCACCTGGTCCTCGTCCAGCTCCGGCACCACCTTGGTGTCGATCTTGGGCGGCTTGAGGTGGGCCAGCTCGTCGTGCTCGATTTCGCCTTCCGATGCCGCCCAGGCGGAGAAGCGCCGCACGGCGAGCTGTCGAGCCCGCGCGGTGGTGCCCTCGGCGCCCGCGTCGAGCAGGTCGGCGACGAAGGCGTTCACGGTCGGAGGGGTGAGGGCGGGCTCGACGCCCTTGTCCGCCGCCCAGCGCAGGAAGGCGCGCACGCCGTCGGCATAGGTCTGGACAGTTCTCGCGCTCTTGCGTTCGGCGCGCAGGGCGAGGAGCCACGAGTCCAGCAGGTCTGACAGGTCCAGCTGCGGCACGTTCGTCATGCCGGATATATTGACTGGAAGCGCTGTGCAAGGCAAGCTGTCCTCGAGAGGCACCCCGTTTCGCAGCTCAGACGAGGTTTCGAACGAGGCGGTCGATGGAAATAACCGACCATTATTCGAGACCCAGCGCTGTCCGCCACCTGGACCTTCCCAGGTGAGGTAGGAGCGTTGTGCGCGAAATATGTCTCACTGAGGGCTGTCCCTCACTGGCCTGTCAGCGGGCCCGGACGCGGTGACGCACCCACCGGCCGGGCCCTTGATCCGGACGTAGGAGGTCCGAACCCATGGAAGAGTCTCCCACCCCCCGCGGCCTGTCGGCCGAGACGGTCACGCACCTGTCGCCGGACGCGCGCGAGCTGCTGGCGACCGTGCTGGAGGCGCTCGACATCCCGACCGCCGCCTCCGAGGCCAACGGGAAGATCCGCTCGGCGATCCTCGCCGAGCGGCTGCTCTACACCGTGGTCGCGCTGCGGTCCCTCGCCGAGGGCACGTTCGCCGACACCGCCGCGCCCGTGACCGAGTGCATGGGGTGGCTGCACAAGCACCTCGCCGAGCACCCGACGACCGGCTACGTCACCTACGAGCAGGCGCAGAAGCGGATGCGCGCGGGCGCCTCATGGAGCGACGCCGTGTCCCTGGACTACGACGGGGAGGCCGGCAAGTGACCGGCGGCGTCGACAGGGTGATCCGGGTCGTGGCCGCCATGGCGGTCATCGGTGTCGCCGCCATCGCGGCCGTGATCTCCTACCGGCACGCGTACACGTTGGCCGTCCAGCACGGCGAGACCGGCACGACCGCCATGCTCGTCCCCGTGACCGCCGACGGGCTGCTCCTCGTCGCCGGCCTGGTGATGCTCGACTCGGCCCGCCGAGGCGTGCCGGCGCCCGCTCTGGCGCGCCTGGCGCTCGCGCTCGGCATCGTGGCGACCATCGCAGCGAACCTCGCCCACGGCGTGGCCCACGGCGTCGTGGGTGCCCTGGTGGCCGCGTGGCCCGCCGTGACCCTGATCCTGACCGTCGAGCTGCTCATGGGCATGATCCGCCGCGCACAGGCCGCGCCCGTGGGCGTCCCCGACGGGACTCTCGCCGCCGAGGTGGACGAGCCGGAGCGGTGGTCCGGCGGCCCAGTGGGCATGGAGTGGTGGGACGTGCTCCCGGCGGTCGCGACCACCCGCGAGACCGACCCCGCACCGGTCGCGACCACCCGCGAGGCCGGTCCCGCACCGGTCGCGACCACCCGCGAGACCGCTCCCGGACCGGTCGCGACCACCGGGACCGGTCCCGCCCCGGGCTCTTTTACACAACAGCCGCGGCCGCCCTAATTCAGTGTGTT
>JADGHC010000021.1 GCA_019689655.1 Microbispora sp. | reverse complement strand
CCGCCACCCCGGCCGCGATCGGCATCGCCTTGCCCCTCCTGGACCGCTGCGCCGCGCGCCGGCCCGTACGGCCGCCCTGATGCGGCGTGGCGACGGTCGCCGGCGGCACGTCCGGGGCGTCGTTCCACGACTCCCGCGTGACGCGGTAGGTGTGGCCGGTCGACGGGATGGCGTCCGGCCCGCCCGGGTAGGGGCCGGTTGGAGCGGCGGCACCCGTGGATGCGACTGCCATCCCCGTGGCGGCCGAGCCTCCGGTGAACCCTTGCGGGCCGTACGCGGACCCGGCGTCGGGGGCGGCCCCGGGGGGCAGCACCGCCTGCCGGGCGGCCTGGCTCATCGCCGCGGCGGACGGCCACCGGCGGGCCGGGTCCTTCGACATGGCCCGTTCGACGACGGCCCGGACGGCGGGCGGCACGTCCGCCGGCAGCGGCGGCGGCTCGTCCCGGATGTGCTTGAGCGCGATCGCGACCGGGGATTCGCCGTCGAAGGGACGCTGCCCGGCCAGGCACTCGTACGCCACCACGCCCAGCGCGTAGATGTCGACGGCGGGAGTGACCGGAGCGCCCTCGGCTTGTTCGGGAGCGCAGTAGGCCGCGGTGCCGAGCACCATTCCGGCGTCGGTGAGACGGGCGCCCTGGTCGGCGCGGGCGATGCCGAAGTCGGTGAGCACCAGTGTGCCGTCGGAACGCACCAGCAGGTTGCCCGGTTTGACGTCCCGGTGCACGATGCCCCGCTCGTGCACCGCCTGAAGGGCGGAGGCGGCCTGCGCGATGAGCTCCATCGCGGGCTCGGGGCCGATGCGGCCGAGGCGGCTCAGCAGGCGGTCGAGGGGCTCGCCGTCGACGAACCGCATGACCAGGTACGCGGTGGCGCCGTCGCCGGGGACCTCGGTGACCCCGTAGTCGTAGACGTCGACGACGCCGGGGTGGTTGATGGTCGCCATCGCCCGGGCCTCGCCCTGGAAGCGGACCGCGAATCCAGGGTCGTCGAGGCGACCAGGAAGAAGCACCTTGACGGCGACGGTGCGCGCGAGGACGGTGTCCTCGCCGCGCCATACCTCACCCATGCCCCCGGCGCCGAGCCGGGCGTCCAACCGGTAACGCCCAGCCAGGGTCATGCCTTGGGCCACCATTTGCGCCCCGTACCCCCTAAGTCACTCGACCCCCGAAGGTGTCCAACAAAGCAGGTTCGTGTCGCGGGCAGATAACGACAGGATCACGGAACCCTGTACGCGTACGGGTCCAGGCCCGGGGGTCGGAAGTCGAGCCTACCTGTTACCCGCCCGTACTACCGTGCACCGTGCACCGCGCCGTCCAGCTCCTGGGCGTGACCTGGACGATCATGCGGCGGCGGCAGTGCGGGCAGTAACGGGGTGGCTCCATCGTCCTGGCGGCCAGGCAGGCCGCGTGATCACCGTCTCCGGCCGGACGGCCGCAGTGATCGCAGTAGAGGTCCACAATGCACCACCCTAGCCGTTGCCCGCCTCAGTCCGCCCGGAAAGCGTTCATGGAGTCCTCACCGCCCGTTAAGACGCATCGGCGCCCGGTTTCGTTGCGACCTCCGCCCGGGCGCCGGCGATCACGACCCAATAGGCTGGCCCGCATGAATGTCACCCCAGGGCTGCGTGCCGACGTCCTCATCATGGTGGAGCGCGGGGACACCGCGATCCGGGTCGGCAGCGGCGACGTGCCGGTGCTGGGCACGCCGCGGCTGCTGGCGTTCGCCGAGGGAGCCACGGTCAAGGCCGTCCGGGATCACCTGGAGCCCGGGCAGACCACGGTGGGGACCAAGGTGCTGATCGAGCACCGCCGGCCCAGCCCGGTGGGGATGCACGTCGAGATCCACGTCGAACTCACGGAGGTGGACGGCAGGCGGCTCGTCTTCTCCGTCAACGCCGTCGACAAGACCGGCGCCCAGGTCGCCACGGGCACGATCGAGCGGGTCGTCGTCGACCGGGACCGGTTCCTCTCCCGTCTTTGACCCCGGGCGGCCTACTCGATGACGGCGATGAGGTCTCCCTCCTGGACGACGTCGCCCTCCTTCACGTGAAGCTTGGAGACGGTCCCGGCGTCCTCGGCGATGACCGGGATCTCCATCTTCATCGACTCCAAGATCACGAGAGTGTCGCCTTCCTCGACGGCCTCACCCTCGCTCACCACGATCTTCCACACGTTCGCCACCATCTCGGCGCGCACCTCGGCCACCCGAAACTCCCCTCAACGTAATCCAGCGGATCAGGCTTTCCTCATGCGGGAGACCAGCCCGGTGTCATAGTCCCCGCTCACGAACTCGGGATGGTCGAGCAACTCGGCGCAGAACGGCAAGTTGTGCTTCGGCCCCTCGATACGGAACGCGGCGACGGCCTCCCGGCCGCGCTCCAACGCCTCCTCGCGGGTGGCGCCCGCGACGCAGAGCTTGGCCATCAGAGGATCGTAGAACGGCGTGACGGTATTGCCCGCCGCATACCCGGAATCGACCCGCACTCCTTCACCCGCCGGTTCCTCCCACACCCCGATCTTGCCAGGGCCGGGCAGGAACCTGCGGGGGTCCTCGGCGTAGACGCGGAACTCGATCGCGTGCCCGCTCACCCGCGGCTCCACGGAGTAGACCTCCCCCGCCGCGATGCGGATCTGGTGCTCCACCAGGTCGAGGCCGGTGACCAGCTCGGTGACCGGGTGCTCCACCTGGAGACGGGTGTTCATCTCAAGGAAGACGAAGTCCTGGGCGTCGGCGTCCACCAGGCACTCCACCGTGCCCGCGCCGCGGTAGCCCACGGCCTGCCCGGCCCGTACGGCCGCCGCGAGCATCCGCTCGCGCAACTCCGGGGTCAGGCCCGGGGACGGGCTCTCCTCCACGACCTTCTGATGGCGCCGCTGGACGGAGCAGTCCCGCTCACCCAGGGCGACCACGGTGCCGTCGGCGAGGCCGAGGATCTGCACCTCGACGTGCCGGGCCCGCTCGATGTAGCGCTCGAGCAGGATGGCCGGCTCGCCGCCGAAGCGGGCGGCCGCCCGGCTGGCCTGCTCGAACGCCTTGGCCAGCGACGCCCCGTCGCGCGCCACGCCCATGCCGATGCCGCCGCCCCCGCCGGCCGCCTTCACCATCACGGGGTAGCCGATCTCCTCGGCGGCCCGCTCCGCCTGCGCGAGGTCGGACACCGGCTCCCTGGTCCCGGCGGCGACCGGCACGCCCGCCGCCTCCATCAGGTTGCGGGCGTTGATCTTGTCGCCCATCTGCTCGATGGCCTTGGGGTCCGGGCCGATCCAGACGAGACCGGCGTCGATCACCGCACGGGCGAACGCCGCGTTCTCCGCGAGAAACCCGTATCCGGGGTGGACCGCCCGCGCTCCCGTCGTCCGGGCGGCCTGCAGGACCTTCTCGACGTCGAGGTAGCTCTGGGCGGGGTTCGCCGGGCCGAGGAGCACGGCCTCGTCGGCCTCGCGCACGAACGGCAGGTCGGCGTCCGCCTCGGAGTGGACCGCGATCGCGCGCAGCCCCATGCCCCGCACCGTACGGATGATGCGGCGGGCGATTTCACCACGGTTGGCGACGAGAACTGAGTCGAACACGCAGCCAACTCTAGGATGATCCCCCGCTCGGTCCCCCCGCCCGTTTCAACGGAACGCGAGGGCCGAAACTGTAGGGTCGCCACAATAACGGCGGGCCCGGCGTGGCGTTGGAGACGTTTCGATGCAACGTCTGCTACAAGTCCGCAACGAATGCTACGACTGCTACAAACGCGCGACAAGCACGAGCCGGTCCACGACGCGCGCCATCGCCTCCACCACGGTGGGGTCGTAGGCCGAGCCGCCGTCCAGGCGCAGCCGTTCCAGGGCGGCCGCCGCGCGGTCCCGGTCGGTCGAGCCGCCCACGAGGTCGTCGTACGCGTTGGCGGCTTTGATGATGCGGCTGGCCATCGGCGGGGAGTCCGCCAGCGTGTCGCACTGCCGCCGGACGATCTCCGCGACGCCGTGGAGGACGCCGGTCTTCCGGATCACCTCGGCACCCAGCTCGGCGATGCGCCGCGCCTGGGCGGGGTCGGCCAGCACGGTCGCGCCGCCGGGGATCGGGTCGCGCAGCGAGAGCTGGCCGATGTCGTGCATGAGCGCGGCGTACTCCAGCTCCAGTAACTGCGGCTCCGACATGCCCAGCTCCCGGCCGATGGCGACCGACAACTGGCTGACGCGGCGCGAGTGGCCCGGCTCCACGTATCCGCCGACCTCGGTGACCCGGCTCAGCGCGCGCACGGTCTGCAGGTAGGTCGCCCGGATGCCGGCGTACTTGCGGAAGGCCACCTGCGTGACGAGCAGCGGCGCGGCGAACGCGGGCAGCGCGGTCATGTCCATGCTGTGCGAGGCGAGCGTGAGCAGGATGCCCGACGCCGCCACGGCCGCGCCGAGCGGCGCGGCCATCCTGATCTCGTCCCGTACGGCGACGCCGAACGCGGTCCTGACCTGATCGGCCCGGAGCATGGCCGCGATCACCACGTCGGCCGCGAGCATGATCGTGACGAGCACGGCCATCACGCCGAGCGCCGGCCACCAGTTGCCGTTCCCGGCGCCGGTGTCGCTCGCGAGTTCCCCCAGCGGGCCGGTCAGCGGCCGGTAGGCGAAGGCGAGCAGCGACCCGGCCAGCAGCCGCCGGGCCATCGCGTCGAGGCGCGGCGGCCGGCCGACCGCCAGGTGCGGGAGCCCACCGGCGATCATGCCGACCGACATCACCGCCACGACCTGCAGGGCCGAGTGGTGCGCCGGCCGTCCGCCCACGTCGAGCAGCAGGGCGTACCCGAGCGAGGCGGCGGTGGAGATCGGGGCGACCTCGCGGTTGCCGGGCATCGTGAGCCGGGCCAGCTCCCCTGCCGCGATGAGCGCGCCGAACCCGATGGCGACCCGCGGATCGGTCAGCCCCACGGCCGCGGTGTGGGCGATCCCCGCCACGGTCAGCATCCCGGCGGCGCAGATGAGCAGGAGCTGGCCGGAGTCGAGCCCCACCGGCCTGGCCGTCAGCCGACGTTCCCTCACCGCTCCGACACCACCTGAATGGGGGTCGTCGGGTCGTCGTGGTCCTTCACCGTGGTCTCCACGGCGGCGTCGTCGGGCGGTACGGGCACCGGCTGGGCGAGGTCCCAGCCGCGCCGGTCGAGCGCCTTGACGAACGCGTCCACCATGTCGGGGTCGAACTGCGTCCCCGCGTTCTTGCGCAGCTCCGCCACCGCGACATCGATCGGCCTGGCCTTGCGGTAGGAGCGGTCGGAGGTCATGGAGTCGAACGCGTCGGCCACCGCGATGATCCGGGCGAACTCGGGGATCTCCGACCCGGCCAGGCCCATCGGGTAGCCCTTCCCGTCATGCCGCTCGTGGTGGTGCATGATCCCGGCGAACGCCTCGTCGAGGAAGTCGATGCCCCGCACGATCTCCAGCCCGCGCATCGGGTGGAGCTGGATCGCGGCGAACTCCTCCTCGGTCAGGCGGCCGTCCTTCTGCAGCACCTTCGTCGGCACGCCGAGTTTGCCCACGTCGTGGAGCATCCCCGCGTACCGGATCGCGCGCAGCCGCTCGGTGCCCATCCCGATCTCCTCGGCGATCATCGAGGAGGCCGCGGAGACCCGCGTGCAGTGCCCCCGCGTGTAGTAGTCCTTGGTCTCCACCGCCTGGCACAGCGCCGCGATCGTCGCGTCGTACGCCCGCTGCTCGGCGTAGTAGTGCCCCAGCGCCCACCGGGCCACGAACAGCGGCAGCAGCACGAGCACGGCCGAGATCGACTGCACCGTCGACCACAGGGCCGCGATCAGCAGGCCGAAGGTGGCGAAGCCGACGTAGGAGCCGAGGAACTGCACCATCGTGCGCAGCGAGACCTGGTCCCTGTGCACCCCGGACGCCAGGCGCAAGATGACGGCGGTCAGCGCGAAGTTGACGGCCACGAAGACCACCGTGGCCGCGGCGTAGGGCACCAGGATCCCCGGGAAGTCGGCCGGTTCCGGCAGGCCGGCCCGCCCGCCCGCGCTCTCGTAGGCCCACCCCGCGGCGTACCCGCACAAGCCGTACTGCCCGCCGTTGAACAGCCGCTTCACCACCGGCAGCCCGGGCCGTACGCTGACGACCGCGGCCAGCCCGACCAGGGCCGCGCCCTCCGGGCCGACGAGCACCACCGCGGCCAGCGCGGCGGAGAAGCTCACCGACACGGCGACGTGCGGCACGTTGAGCAGCGTCGGCACCGACTCACACAGCAGGAAGAGCAGCGCCAGGACGAGAAGCGTCGACCAGTCCTCCGGGCCGAGCCCGTGATGCGCGAGAAGACCGCGCGTGATCACGAGGCCGGCGGTTCCGACGAGTGCGACCAAGTAGACCCTGGCGGGCCACGGCAGTTCCCGCATTGCGGCCACCTTGAATGCGGATCGGACCCGTGGGCCGGCCCTGCCGGACCGGCCCACGGGCAGTGACTACGTCCAGGAGATCCCCGGCGTGCCGGCCGCGAGACCGGCCAGATCGACCACCGGAGCGAGCAGCGCCAGCGCCACTATCAGCCTGACGACGGTCTTCCCTAGCATTGCGCCGCCTCCACGTCGATGTCGCATTCAGGCTACAGAAGGGCCGACCTCCGGTCCGGGATGTCGCGACCATCGCAGCCAAACCGTAACCAAGCCATCACGCCGCGTGCAATTGCACCGGTTTGTCGCTGCCGTTTCAGGGAGCCAGCCGGGCCATCAGCCGACGGACGTCATCGTCCACCTCGGCCTGGAGCATGCCGTTGTCGACTCCGGGCGTGCAGCCGTACTCCACCTGCACACCTGCGGGCGGTCCCTCGGCGTACCCGAAGACCAGCCGGTAGTCGCGGTAGTCCGCCTCCGGGCCCGCCCCCTGGCACCCGTGCTCGCTCGGCGCCGTGTCCAGGTCGTCGAGCGCCGCCGCGAGCTCCCGGGCCGCCGCCGCACCGTACTCCCGCCTCGGCGGCCACTTCTCACCCCCGTCCCGGCACACCAGGACCCACTGCGGGTCCCCCGGGACCATGGCGTCCTCCTGCCCCCGGCGGGCGTTCGGGCCCCGGCAGGGGTCGTCCGGCCGCGGCATCCGCCACGTGCCCTCCCGGTAGGCGGTGGTCAGGGCCTTCCCGACGTACGAGCGGGTCCACACCTCGCCGTTCGTCGTCCCGGCGCAGGAGTTCACCTCCTCGGCGCTGCCCACCCACAGGGCCGAGCCGTCGGCGTACGCGAACCTGACCAGATAGTTCGTCATGGGCCCGGCCATGTCGGTGCAGGTCATCGACGGCTCATCAGAGGTGACCGGCAGGTACGCGAGGTCGCGGGCCATCGCCGCCGCCTGGTCCGTCAGCGTCCGCGACCCGCCCAGCCGCTCGCCGCCCGGATCGGTGTTGGTGCCGGGGTAGGCGCAGATCAGCGCCCGGACCGGCGTGCCGGGCACCAGCGACTCGTCCGCGCCGTCCACATCGGCGGCGGCCGGCACCCAGCCGCCGACGCCCTCGCCGCCCCAGCGCCCCGGGCACCCGTCCGGCACCGCCCCCGGCCTGGGAGCGCACCCGGCCAGTACGGCTCCCGCGCACAGGGCGGCGGCCATGAAGATCGAACGCACACGCATACGGATCAGACGTCCCGTCATGCCCGGCCGGTTCAGCCGGCGCGCCATGTCCGCATGACGTGATGATGCTCAGGTTGGTGAACATCATCACGGCCGGCGCCGGGGCCGTGCGGACGGGTGCCGGCGCGGCCGCCCCGCACGCGCGGATCTCGGGCCCCGTACGGCAGCGGCCGATGGCGATCCCGGGGAGCCCTACCGATCAGGCGAGCGCCTGACGGGCCCATTCGACGGTGACTTTGAGACCCGTGGCCAGGTCGTGCCGGGGACGCCAGCCGATGGCCTCGTACGCGGGGGCGGGATCGACGGCCATCGCGGGCAGGTCGCCCTTCCGAGGGGGTTCGAAGCGCGGCTCGTCGGGAGCGCCGGCGGCCGCGGCGACCAGGCTGTGCAGCTCACGGTCGGTGGTCTGGACGCCGGTGCCGAGGTTCACGCGGCGGCCGTCGCCGCACGGTCCGCAGGCACGGGCGAAGCCGTCCACCACGTCGTCGACGAAGACGTAGTCGCGGGTCTGGGAGCCGTCGCCGTACACGACGGTGGGCTTTCCGGACAGCAGGGCGTCGGTGAAGATGGCGACCACCCCGGCCTCGCCCTCGGGGGACTGACGCGGCCCGTAGACGTTCGACAGCACGAGCGTGGTGTATTCGAGCCCGTACAGCGCCCGGTAGGTGGCGAGGTAGAGCTCACCGCCGAGCTTGGAGGCGGCGTACGGCGAGCAGGGATCGGTGGGAGCGTCGGCGGGGACGGGAATCACGGCCGGCCTGCCGTAGACGGCGACGGAGGAGGCGTAGACGACCTTGCGGGCCCCGGCGCGCCGGGCGGCCTCCAGGACGTTCACCGTGCCCTCGACGTTGATCCTGGCGTCGGTCACCGGGTCGGCCACGCTCCTGCGGACGCTGATCTGCGCGGCGAGATGGCAGACGACCTCCGGGCGCCAGCGCTCGGCGAGCTCCACGAGCGCGGGGTCGCGCACATCCATGACGTGCAGGGGGGCGTCGGGATTGCGTATCCGGCCGGACGACAGGTCGTCCACGATCGCAACGTCATGGCCGTCCGCCAACAGGCGATCGACGAGGGTGGATCCGATGAACCCCGCCCCGCCCGTGACCAATGCCCGCATTTCCCCTGCCTTTCCCGGCATGTACCGGAAGATCCTAGCGAGCGTCCCCCGGCCCGGCCCGCAGGCCTCCCGTGGATCGCGGGCTACTCCGCCATCTCCGCGCGCACCTGCGCGATGCGGGAGAGCACCTTGGCGCGCAGATCCCGCGGGACGGGGTCGCACCCGCAGTGCTTGGCCACCAGCCGCTTGACGGCCTCTTCGAGGCCGTACTCCTCCAGGCAGGGGCCGCACTCGTCGAGATGCTTTCTGATCTCGGCGATGCGGTCGCCGTCCAGCTCGCCGTCAAGGTAGGTGTACACCCGGTCGAGCACCTCGCTGCACGGGGTGTCGTGGTGTTTCCCGCAGCTCATCGCTTCTCCTCCCCAAGCGTCCCGCCGAGATCCGCGCCGCGGGAGTCCGAGCGCACGAGGCCGCGCTCGCGCGCGTAGTCCTCGAGCTGGTTGCGCAGCTGCCGGCGGCCGCGGTGGAGACGCGACATCACGGTCCCGATGGGAGTACCCATGATCTCGGCGATCTCCTTGTACGGGAAACCCTCCACGTCCGCCAGATAGACGGCGATGCGGAACTCCTCGGGGAGCGCGGCCAGAGCGTTCTTCACGTCACTGTCGGGAAGGTGCTCGAGCGCCTCGATCTCGGCCGACTTCAGCCCGCTGGAGGTGTGCGACTCCGCCCGGGCGAGCTGCCAGTCCTCGATCTCCTCGGTGCCCGCCTGCTTGGGCTCCCGCTGCTTCTTGCGGTAGCTGTTGATGAAGGTGTTGGTGAGGATGCGGTAGAGCCAGGCCTTGAGGTTGGTCCCCTCCTGGAACTGGTGGAAGGAGGCGAACGCCCTGGCGAAGGTCTCCTGGAGAAGATCCTCCGCATCCGCTGCGTTTCGGGTCATCCGGAGTGCCGCCGAGTACAGCGGGTCGAGGAACGGCATGACGTCGCGCTCGAACCGCTTGCTGCGCTGCTCCAGAGTCTCCTCGGCTGTCTTGGAGACCGGACCCACCCCCTTAAGGACACCGTACCCAGCCGAGGATACCGGCACGGCAACGTCCAGCCCTTCGAGGTCTTCCGGCAGCACCAACGTCTTCATGCCCAACTGCAACAGGGCAGGCGTAGAGTCTGTTCCCGGTGCAGTTTGAGGTGACGAACGACCCGGTGCGGGGAAAAAAGTAAGCACCGGCTTGGTAGCCCGGAAACCGAGTTTTCGCTGCCCGACGCCCATGCGTGGGGCAGCCAGAGTCCAGGAGCCGCTCGTGCTGCCTATACCGGCCAACGAACTCAACGGATCGGGCACACTTGGGCCGTACTGGACCTTCTATCACGCGGTCGTCGCCGAGCAGCTCCGCCAATGGCTGCCCGGCCGCCCCTCCCTGCTGCTGGACCTGTCCGGCGGACGGGGGCGGTGGCCGGCCCAGGCGGCACGCGCCGGCCACCGCGTGATCGAGGTCATGGACTTCCGCAGGCCGGCGGAGCCCTGGTTGCGCGACGCCTCCGACCGCATACAGAAGGTGCGCGCCGACAACCTCGGCTTCCTGCCCGAGGGCAGCGTGGACGGCGTGATCGCCGAGGAGCGCGTGCTGTCGGTCGAGATCATGGCGGAGTCCGTCATCGAGGATGTGGCGCGGGTGCTGCGGCCCGGCGGCCGGGCGCTGCTGTGCGTCGACTCGCTGGTCCTCGGCATGGCGATCCTGGCCGAGCAGAACTACTGGGCGCATCTGTGCCAGACGGGTGAGGTCATGCTCATCCCCTGGCCGGACGGCAGCATCACCCGCTGCTTCACCAGCCAGCAGGTGCGCGAGCTCATCACCGGCGCCGGCCTGGAGGTGGAGTGGGTGCGCCCGCGCACCGTGCTGTCCCCCTCGACCGTCGATCACGTGCTGAGCACGGAGAGCAAGTCGCTGTCCTGGCTGGTCCGCACCGAGCTGGAAACCCGGGCCGACGGCGACGACACCGTGGGCATCCACCTGGTGGCCAGCGCCCGCAAGCCGTTGTGAGCGGGGCGCCGCGGCGACTCAGCGGCGGCGCTCGGCCCGCGACTGGCACGGCACGCAGCGGGCCGCCTCGGGGCGGGCCTCCAGCCTGCCCTCGGGCACGAGCATGCCGCAGTCGACGCAGCGGCCGTACCCACCGTCCTCGATCCGCCGCAGCGCCTCCAGCACGGCCGTACGCTGCCGGGACACGGCGTCGAGCATGGCCTGGGCGCGGTCGGCGTCGGTGAGGTCGGCTCCCGCGTCGGCGAGGGATCTGTCACGTACGTCGGCCGGATCTCCGCGTAACACGCTGATCGACCGGTCGAGCTCGGCGAGCATGCTTTCCAGGCGCATACGCGCGGTCGCGACGTCCACGGGTCGGCACCTCCGGGAGTGGGGGAATCGCCCGCCCAGGAGCCCCCGGTCGCCTGGCGGGCCGGCGGTCGGGCACCTCCGGTGCCACCGCTTATTCGAACGGATGCCCACTTGGCGCGCCGCTTACACGCTCCCGAGAGCCACTTGGTCAGGCCCTCGTGAGAGCACTGCTTACCCCCTGGCAAGTGCACTGCGTACACCCTCGCGAGTGCCCCGCTCACCTCTCAGAAGAGCCGCGGGACGTCGTCGCCTTCCAGCGGTTCGATGAGCTCGGGACCGTTGTTGCGGACGTTGTTGACGGCGTCCGAGACCGCGTACGCCTCCAGCCGGTCCGGGCCGGCCGGGACGAGCAGACCGGTGGGGTCGGTCACGCGCGGGTCGAGCCACTCCGCCCAGCGCTCGCGCTCGACCATCATCGGCATCCGGTCGTGGATACGGCCCAGCGTGTCGGTCGCCGAGGTGGTGATCACCGTGCAGGTGCACAGCCACTTCAGCGGGTCGTCGTCCGCGCGGGTGGGGTCCTTCCAGAACTCGTACAGGCCGGCCATCGCGAGCACGCCGCCGTCGGCCGGGTGGATGAAGAACGGCTGCTTCTTCTTGCCTTCGAGCGGCATCCACTCGTAGTAGCCGTCCGCCGGGATCAGGCACCGCCGCGACTTCAGCGCCCGGCGATAGGACGGCTTCTCCGCCACCGTCTCCACCCTGGCGTTGATCATGCGTGCGCCCACCGACGGGTCCTTGGCCCAGCTCGGCACGAGCCCCCACCGGACCACCCGCAGCTGCCTGACCGGCTCGTCGCCCGCGCTCCGGCCGCCGTCGTCCTTGGGCACGCGGCACATCACCGCGTAGACGTTCTTGGTGGGCGCGACGTTGTAGTCGGGCCGCAGCTCCTGGTCGGGCACACCATCCAGCTCGACCTGGAACTCCTCGAGCAACTCCTGTTTCTTGCGCGCCGACGCGTACCTGCCGCACATGCCACCAAGACTGCCACCCGGCGCGGTGGTGCGCGCGCCGCGCTCGCCGGCCGGGCGGAAGATCGCGGCCCCGCGTCCGCGACGATCGGGGCGGGCGGGCGCGCACTAAGCTTGCGGACATGGCCTCTCCGCAGTCCGCGTCCGGCGGCGCCGAGCCGCACGCTGCCGATCAGCACGCCGCCGCGCCGCTCTGGCCTGCCCCGGTGGCCGCCGAGCCGGTCCGTGCGACGGTCCGCCTGCCCGGTTCGAAGTCGGTGACCAACCGCGCGCTGCTGCTCGCCGCGCTGGCCGACGCGCCCGGCACCGTACGGCTCGCGCTGCGCAGCCGCGACGCCGACCTCATGGCGGCGGCGCTGCGCTCGCTCGGCGCGGAGATGACGGCGTCCAACGAGAGCGCCGACAGCGTGGACTGGTCGGTGATCCCTCACCCCGTACGCGGCGGCGTGTCGATCGACGTCGGGCTGGCCGGGACCGTCATGCGGTTCGTGCCGCCGGTCGCCGCGCTGGCCGACGGACCGGTCTCCTTCGACGGCGACCCCCACGCCCGCAAGCGGCCGATGGGCCCGATCCTGAGCGCGCTGCGCACGCTCGGCGCGTCGGTGGACAACGACCGGCTGCCGTTCACGATCAGCGGGCCGATCACGGGCGGCGAGGTCGTGCTCGACGCCTCGTCCTCCTCGCAGATGGTCTCCGGCCTGCTGCTGGCCGGCGCGCGTTACGAGAAAGGCGTGACCGTACGGCACAGCGGCCCGCCCGTCCCGTCGATGCCGCACATCGAGATGACCGTGCAGATGCTGCGCCGGGCGGGGGTCGAGGTGGACGACTCCGAGCGCGACGTCTGGCGGGTGCAGCCCGGCCCGATCCGGGCCCGGGACGTCATGGTCGAGCCCGACCTGTCCAACGCCGCGCCCTTCCTGGCGGCGGCCCTGGTCACCGGGGGTTCGGTCGTCGTGCCGGACTGGCCGGAGGAGACGACGCAGGGCGGCGACGCGCTGCGCGGGCTGCTGGCCGAGATGGGTGCGCGGGTCGAGCGGGTGCCGGAGGGCCTGCGGGTCACCGGCGAGGGCAGGGTGCGCGGCATCGACGCCGACCTGCACGACGTCAGCGAGCTCACCCCCACGATCGCCGCGCTGGCCGCGCTGGCCGACGGGCCGTCCAGGATCCGGGGCGTGGCGCACATCCGGGGGCACGAGACCGACCGGATCACCGCACTCGCCACGGAGATCAACCGGCTGGGCGGCGACGCCCGGGAGACCGGCGACGGCCTGGAGATCCACCCGCGTCCGCTGACCGGCGGCGTCTTCCACTCGTACGCCGACCACCGGATGGCCACGGCGGGCGCGGTCATCGGCCTGGTCGTGCCGGGCGTACTGGTCGAGGACATCGCCACGACCGCCAAGACGCTGCCCGAGTTCCCGCGCATGTGGGCCGCGATGCTGGGCAGCGGGAGCGAGCACTCCGAAGGGCACGGGAACTGAGAAGACGGCACTACGACGAAGACGACGTCAGGGTCCGGCCGGGCAGGGGCTCACGGCCCAGGACCCGGATCCGGCCTGCCCACAGCGAGGCCGTCGAGGGGTTCGTGGTCGCCGTGGACCGCGGGCGATACACGTGCCTCGTCGGTGAGGGCGTCCCCGGCTCCACGACGCCGAAGAAGCGGCGGGGCGAGCGGACGCTCGTCGTGGCGATGAAGGCCCGCGAGCTCGGCCGCAAGGGGATCATCGTGGGCGACCGCGTGGCGCTGGTGGGCGACGTGTCCGGGCGGCCCGACACGCTGGCGCGCATCGTCCGGGTGGAGGAGCGCACGTCCATGCTGCGGCGCAGCGCCGACGACGTGGACGACGTCGAGCGCCCGATCGTCGCCAACGCCGACCAGCTCGTCATCGTCACCGCGCTCGCCGATCCGCCGCCGCGCCCCCGGATGATCGACCGGATGCTCGTCGCCGCCTACGACGCCGACATCGATCCGCTGCTGTGCCTCACCAAGGCCGACCTGGCCCCCGCCGACCACCTCGTGGCGCTGTACGAACCCCTCGGCGTGCCGTACGTCGTGGTTCACAAGGGCGGCCCGCTCGACGAGCTGAGCGAGGCGCTCGCCGGCCGGATCAGCGTGCTCGTCGGCCACTCCGGGGTCGGCAAGTCGACGTTGGTCAACGCGCTGGTGCCGCACGCCCGCCGCGCGGTGTCCCACGTGAACGCCGTGACCGGCCGGGGGAGGCACACCTCCACCTCGGCGGTCGCCCTGGAGCTGCCGGAAGGCGGCTGGATCATCGATACCCCCGGGGTGCGCAGCTTCGGGCTCGCCCACATCTCGGCGGAGACCGTGGTCGCCGCCTTCCCCGATCTGGTGGACGCCACGGCCGACTGCCCCAAGGGCTGCACGCATCTCGGCGGCGACTGCGCCCTCGACCGTTACGTCGCCGAAGGGCACGCCGATCCCGCACGCCTGGAGTCCCTGCGGCGGCTGCTCGCCAGCCGTGAGGGCGCCGCCGACGACGACTAGGCCGAGGCCCTGCCGCGTCACCCCGCATCCCGTCGCCCTCGGCACGACCTGTCCACGCACCCCGTTCCCCGCCCGGGGCGTGCTGCCGGCTGCCCACGCGCCGGTTGAGTCACGCGGAGAGGGTTTGCGCCTGGACTACGTCCGTCCGGGCGAGGTCCGGCGCGCCGGTGCTCTGGTCGAAGGCGAGCATGACGGCCAGCACCCCGAGCATGCTCCCCATGACGATCCGCTGCGCCCGCAGCCAGGTCGGCCGGTGCGCCAGGAACCCGGCGATGCCGCCGGCGGCCAGCACGATCGACAGGTTCACGGTCGTCGCCACCGCGATCTGGCAGCCGCCGAGAACGATGCCCTGAAGCAGCACGTTTCCCCTGCCGAGGTCGATGAACTGCGGAATCACGGAGATATACAGAATGGCGATCTTCGGATTGAGCAGGTTCGTCATCAGGCCCATGACGAAAAGGCGGTGCGGCGGGTCGTGCGGCACGTCCCGCACGGTGAACACCGACACGCCGCCGGGCTTGACGGTCTTCCACGCGAGGTAGAGCAGATAGGCGGCCCCGGCCAGCCGGATGGCGGTGAGGACCTGCGGATACGCGGCGAACAGCACGGCCAGGCCGAGGTTGGTGCCGACCAGGTAGACGACGAATCCGCAGACCACTCCGGCCAGTGAGACGACTCCGGCCCGGCGCCCCTGGCCGATGCTCCGGGACACCAGATACATCATGTTCGGGCCCGGAGACAGCACCATTCCGAGCGCCACGGACACGACACCCAGGACCGCATGGGGTTCGACCATTTCCGCCGCTTTCTCGTCGCAGGTCATTCGTATCGGTCCGGACGCCTTTCTCAGGCTATTCCACCACCCATAAAGAATGCAATGTCGCAAATTGCTCTCGGAGCAATTTTGTGTTTTGATGCGCGTGGCGCGGATAGGGCACGGAGGAGGGGCGCCGGTGGAGAGCTACCGCGAACTGGCCGACGAGGTGGCCGCGGACATCGCGTCCGGACGGCTCAAGCCCGGCGACCGGCTGCCGCCGCAGCGGGACTTCGCCCGGCGGCGCGGGATCGCCGGCTCCACGGCCGCGCGCGTCTACGCGGAGCTGACCCGCCGCGGCCTGACGGTCGGCGAGGTCGGCCGCGGCACCTTCGTACGCGCCTCGACGCGCCGCCGGGGAACCGCACTGGCCGAGCCCAGCGGCACCCGGATCGACCTGGAGCTCAACTACCCCGTCATCCCGGAGCAGGCAGGTCTGCTCGGGGACGTCATCGGCCGGCTGCTGCGGCCGGACGTGCTGGAGGCGTCGATGCGGCCGGTGGGCGCGGCGGGCACCGCCCTCGCCCGCGAGGCCGTCGCGGACCTGCTCGCCCGCCCCGGATGGCGGCCGGACCCGGCGCGGGTGCTCTTCGCGGGCAACGGACGTCAGGCGATCGCGGCCGTCATCGCCGCGCTGGTCCCGCCGGGCGCGCGGCTCGGGATCGAGGAGCTCACCTATCCCGTCGTGAAGACGATCGCCACCCGGCTCGGGGTCACCCTCGTCCCCCTGCCGGTCGACGAGGCGGGACTGGTTCCCGAGGCCGTGGAGGCCGCCGCGCGCAAGGCTCCGCTGCGCGCGGTCTATCTCCAGCCGACGCTGCACAACCCGTTGTCGCTCACCATGCCGGCCGAGCGCCGCGCCGAGCTCGCGGCCGTGCTCGCGCGGCTGGATGTGCCCGCGATCGAGGACGGCATCTGGTCGTTCCTCCGGGACGAGCCGCTCCCGCTCGCCGCCGTGGCGCCCGAGCGCACGATCCTCGTCGACAGCCTCTCCAAGCGGCTCGCGCCCGGGCTGACGATCGGGTTCGCCGTCGTTCCCGAGGCGGCCGTTCCCGGCGTCACCGCCGCGCTGCACGCGGGCGGCGCGGCACCGCCGCGGTTCGCGCTGGAGGCGGCGGTACGGCTGGCCGGCGACGGCGTCCTGGAGACGCTGAGCCGCGGCAAGCGGCGGGACGCCGAGGCCCGGCAGGAGATCGCCGGGCGCCACCTGGGCGGGTTCGCCGTCCGCGCCGACCGGCGGTCCTACTACTGCTGGTGGGAGCTTCCGCCGCCGTGGCGGGCCGACACGTTCGTGGCCGCCGCCGCGCGGCACGGCATCGCCGTCACTCCGGCGGCGGCCTTCGCCGTCGGCGAGGGCCGCACGCCGAACGCGGTGCGCCTCGGCCTCGCCTCACCCCCGGCCGAGACGCTGGCACACGCCCTGGCCACGCTCGCGGGGATCGCCCGGTCATCCCCGGACGACATCCTGGCCGAGTGACGCGGCGGGGGCGGCGTACGACTCGTCAGCCCCGGCGATTGGGGCGCAGGGTCCAGGAGACGGTCATCTCGGACACGACGACGCCTTCGGCGTTGCGGATCTCGACGGCGACCTCGAACTCGGGCCGCTCTCCCGCGTCCAGCCGGGCGACGACCGCCTCACGATCGGCGCGGAGGGTCGCGGTGGCCGTGACCTCCCCCTTGGCGAACTTGACGTAGCGGATCTTCGCCTCGGTGGCCAGCGGCACGGCCCGGGAGAGCTGGTCGCCGAACGCCGACAGCATGGCCGCCCCCGAGGCGGTCTCGGCCAGCGTGAACAAGGCGCCCGCGTGCGGGCCGCCCACATGGTTGTGCAGGTCCTCCCGGTCGGCCAGGCGGGCGACCGCCGTACCGGAGCCGATCGAGTCGAACGTGATGCCGAGCAGCCGCGCGAACGGGACGCTGTCGAGCAGGAAAGCGCCGATGTCCATGACGGGATGTTACCGATCGGTATGGTTCAAGGTCATTCACCCTCTGATGTGACCAGGTCGCGGCGCGATACCTTGTGCCTGTGACGGGATACCGCGACGAGAGTTACCGCGACGACCTCCACCTCGCGCATCTGCTGGCGGACGCCGCCGACGACATCACGATGCGCCGTTTCAAGGCCGTGGACCTCAAGGTCGACACCAAGCCCGACCTCACTCCGGTCAGCGACGCCGACAGGGCGGTGGAGGAGGCGATCCGCGGCACGCTGCGCCGTGCCCGGCCCCGCGACGCCGTCGTGGGCGAGGAGTTCGGCATGACCGGGTACGGCATGCGTTCCTGGATCGTCGACCCGATCGACGGCACGAAGAACTACGTGCGCGGGGTCCCCGTGTGGGCCACGCTGATCGCGCTGATGGAGCACGGCAAGGTCGTCGTGGGCGTGGTCTCGGCCCCGGCGCTCGGCCGCCGCTGGTGGGCCGCCAAGGAGAGCGGCGCGTGGACCGGGCGCAGCCTGAGCAAGGCGACCCGCTGTGAGGTGTCCTCCGTGGGCCGCCTCGACGACGCCTCCTTCTCCTACTCGGACCTGGAGGAATGGGAGAAGGCCGGGCGGCTCGACCCGTTCCTCGACCTCACCAGGGAGTGCTGGCGCACCCGCGGCTACGGCGACTTCTGGTCGCACATGATGGTCGCCGAGGGCGCGGTGGACATCTCCGCCGAGCCGGAGCTGTCGCCCTGGGACATGGCCGCCCTGACGATCATCGTGGAGGAGGCCGGCGGCTCCTGCACGTCCCTCGACGGCACCCCGCCGCTCGACGGCGGCAACCTCGTCTGCACCAACGGGCTGCTCCACGGCGAGGTGCTCAAGCGGCTGTCCCGCCGCTGATCCGCCGCGGGGTGTTCCCGCCGCGACGGGTCACAGGGCGAGGACGTCGCCGGCGGCGGTGAGCAGGCTGCCGCGGTACGCCTCGCCGAACAGGCAGACGTGGACGGCGAGCGGGTGGAGCTGGTGCAGCGGCACGCGCTCGCGCCAGCCGTCGGCGAGCGGCGCCGCCTCCCGGTAGGCGGCGAGGATCGTGTTGAGATGCGGCGCCCCGAACAGCGCCAGCATCGCGAGATCGGTCTCCCGGTGCCCGCCGTGGGCGGCCGGATCGACCAGCACGACCCCGTCCGCCGTCCACAGCACATTGCCGCTCCACAGGTCGCCGTGGATGCGGCTCGGCGGCTCGGCCGGCCCGGCGACCTCCGCCGCCCGGTCGCACGCCTCCTCCACCAGCTCCACGTCGGCGGCCGACAGCGCGCCGCGGTCGCGCGCGAGCCGTACGAACGGGAGCACGCGGCGGGACACGTAGAACGACGGCCAGTCCGGTGCGGGCTCGTTGCTCATCGGAAGCTCGGCGATGTAGCCGGGCCAGGGGGCGCCGAAGCCGGGGGCGCCGGCGGCGTGCAGCGCCGCGAGCGCCCGGCCGAACGCCTCGGCGGCCGCGGCCGTGGCGGGGGCGGTGTCGATCCACTCCAGCACCAGCGTGCCGTCGCCTACGGCGATCACCTCGGGGACGGCCACCGCGGCGGGCTCGGCCAGCCAGCGCAGCCCCGCCGCCTCGCTGTCCAGTACGGCGGACGCCTCGACGCCCTTCTTGACGAACACCTTGCGACCGTCGTCGAGCACGCCCTCGTGCAGCGTCCAGGCGTGCCCGCCGCCGAGGTTCCTAGTGATCCTCAAGGTACTTCGCCACCCCCTCGCAGGCGGCCTCGACCATGCGCAGCACCTCGACGAAGCCCTGGCGTCCCCCGTAGTAGGGATCGGGCACCTCGGCGCCCTCGGGGGCCGCCGGGTCGAACGACCGCAGCAGCCGCACATCGGCGTCCGGCGGCGCGATCCGCCGTATGGCACGCAGGTTGTCCTGGTCCATCACGAGGATGAGGTCACGCTCGGCGAACCACTTTGGGTCGAACTGGCGGGCCCGGTGGGACGAGCCGTCGTACCCGTGCTCGGCCAGCGTGGCCAGCGCCCGCTCGTCCATCGGCTCCCCGGCGTGCCAGCCGCCGGTGCCGGCGCTGTCCACCGCCACGTCGAGACCCCGTTCGGTCACGATATGGCGCAACACCACCTCCGCCATGGGCGAGCGGCAGATGTTCCCCATGCAGACCAGACATACACGCTTCATGAACTCAATCCTCTCCCATAACGCCCGTGACCCGGCCGTTACCTCTTCGGGAGATCGCACAAGAGCGACCTGGGGCGTTCATCGGGCGTTCACCTTTACCAGGGCTTTAAGTCACCTTCCCTCCCTACCGTCCCTGCTGTTGACAGACATGGGGAGGAACAACCGTGAAGTATGCAGGCCGGCTCGCCGCCGCCGCCATCGCCGGCGTGCTCTCGCTCGCCGCATGCGGGACCGATGACAACGCGAGCACCGCGGGGGGCGCCTCCGGCGCCGCCGCTCCCGCACAGGGCGACGACACCCTCCGGGGCACCATCAACGCCGCCGGCTCCTCGGCCCAGGCGAACGCCATCGCGGAGTGGAAGAAGAACTTCCAGTCGTCCAACCCCGGCGTCAGCATCAACTACAACCCGAGCGGCTCCGGCGCGGGTGTCCAGGCGTTCATCCAGGGCACGGTGGCCTTCGCCGGGTCCGACTCGGCCTTGAACGACGAGAAGGGCGAGCCCGCGCAGGCCGACGCCCGCTGCAAAACCGGCAAGGCGATCGACCTGCCGATGGTGACCGGCCCGGTGGCCGTCGTCTACAACCTGCCGGGCGTGGACGGCCTCCAGCTCTCGCCGAAGACCATCGCCGGCATCTTCAACAGCAAGATCACCAAGTGGGACGACCCGGCCGTCAAGGCGGACAACCCCGGTGTCTCGCTGCCCTCGACCGCCATCCAGGCGTTCCACCGCTCGGACGAGTCGGGCACCAGCGACAACTTCACCAAGTTCCTCAAGGCCACCGCCGGGGACGACTGGCCGTACGAGCCGGGCAAGGCCTGGCCGGCCGAGGCGCAGGGCCAGGGCGCCAAGGGCTCGGACGGCATCGCCTCCAGCATCAAGAGCACCGAGGGCGCGATCAGCTACGTCGAGCTCTCCTTCGCCGAGAACTCGCAGCTCCAGAAGGCCAAGGTCGCCAACGGCGCCGGTGAGTACGTCGAGCTCACGCCGGAGAGCGCGAGCAAGACCGTCGAGGCCGCCGAGATCGTGGGCACCGGCAACGACCTCAAGCTCAAGATCGACTACGGCACGAAGGCCGCGGGCGCCTACCCGATCGTCTTGGTGACGTACGAGATCACCTGCGAGAAGGGCCTCCCGGCCGAGGACGCGAAGCTGGTCAAGTCGTTCCTGGCCTACACCTCCAGCGACGAGGGCCAGCAGGCGCTGGCCGGCCTCGGCTACGCCCCGCTGCCGTCGAGCCTGCTCGCCAAGGTCCGTACCGCTGTCGAGGCGATCTCCTGACATATGGCGACATCGACAAGAACGGGGGAGAGCGGGCCGGCCGTACGCCGGTCCGCCTTCCGGCGTAGCCGAGGCGACGGCCCGTTCCGCTTCGTCTCGACCGGGGCCGGGATCGTCCTTTTGGCGGTCATGGCCGCGATCGGGGTGTTCCTGGTCGTCAAGGCCGTCCCCGCCCTGCAGGCGAACACGTCCCACTTCCTCACCGAGCCGACCTGGCAGCCGAACGCCACCAAGCCCGTCTTCGGCATCGGGGCGCTTGCCTTCGGCACCGTGCTCAGCTCGCTGCTCGCGCTGGTCATCGCCACCCCGGTGGCGGTCGGCGTCGCGCTGTTCATCTCGCACTACGCGCCCCGGCGGCTCGCGGCCGTCCTGGGCTACGTGGTGGACCTCCTCGCGGCGGTCCCCAGCGTGGTGTACGGCCTGTGGGGCGTCGCCTTCCTGGTGCCGTTCATGGTCGGCCCGTCGAAGTTCCTCAACGAGTACCTCGGCTGGATCCCGCTGTTCGGCGGTGACACCGTGGTCGGCAAGAGCATGCTCACCGCGTCGCTCGTGCTCGCGATCATGATCCTGCCGATCATCGCCGCGATCTCCCGCGAGGTCTTCCTGCAGGCCCCCAAGATGCAGGAGGAGGCCGCGCTGGCGCTCGGCGCGACCCGCTGGGAGATGATCAAGATGGCGGTCCTGCCCTTCGGCCGCCCCGGGGTCATCAGCGCCGCCATGCTCGGGCTCGGCCGCGCGATGGGCGAGACCATCGCGGTCGCGCTCATCTTCCCGGCGACCTTCACGATCTCGTTTCAGATCCTCGGCCCGTACGGCAACAGCATCGCCGCCAACATCGCCAACGGCTTCGGCGAGGCGACCGAGGTGGGCCGCGGCGCGCTGATCGCCTCGGGCCTCGTGCTGTTCCTCATCACCCTGCTGGTGAACATGGCCGCCCGCTTCGTCATCGCCCGCCGCAAGGAGTACGCGAGGGCCGCGGCATGACCACACAGACCGGCATCCAGATGAGAACGGGGATCCGGCCCATCTCCGCCGCCCGGCGGGCCACGGACCGGCTCGTCCGGGTGCTCGTCTACCTGGCGTTCGCGCTCGCGGTCATCCCGCTGCTGTCGGTGCTGTGGCTCGTCGTCAAGAACGGCATCGGCCGCTTCGACATCGAGTTCCTCACCCACTCCATGCGCAACATCGGAGCGCGCGACGCCGGCGGCGGCGCGTACCACGCCATCATCGGGACGCTCGAACAGGTCCTGCTCGCCTCGCTCATCGCGGTCCCGATCGGCCTGCTCACCGCGATCTACCTCGTCGAGTACGGCGAGGGCGGACGACTATCCCGGATAACCAGCTTTTTCGTGGACGTCATGACCGGCGTCCCTTCCGTGGTTGCCGGGCTCTTCATCCTGGCCTTCTGGATCCTGGCGCTCGGCATGCCGTTCTCCGGCTTCGCCGGCGCGCTCGCCCTGTCGATCCTGATGATGCCGGTCGTGGTGAGATCGGCCGAGGAGATGCTCCGCCTGGTCCCCCGGGAGCTGCGCGAGGCGTCGTACGCACTGGGCGTGCCCAAGTGGCGCACGATCGTCAAGGTCGTGCTGCCCACGGCGTTCACCGGCATCGTGACCGGCGTGATGCTGGCCGTGGCCCGCGTCGCCGGCGAGACCGCGCCGCTGCTGCTGACCGTTTTCACCACCGACTCGATCAACGACAACCCGTTCGACGGGCCGCAGATGGGGCTCCCCCTGTACGTCTTCGATCAGGCCGGCCGCCCCACGGACACCGCGATCAACCGGGCCTGGACCGGCGCGCTCACGCTGATCCTGATCGTCATGCTGCTCAACCTGGTCGCACGCCTCATCACCTGGTGGCGTTCGCCCGCGAGGAGGAGATAAGGAATGGCCAAGATGATCGAGGTCGCGGGCCTCGACGCCTACTACGGCTCGCACAAGGCGATCGAGGGCATCTCGATGACAATCGAGCCGCGGTCGGTGACCGCCTTCATCGGCCCCTCCGGCTGCGGCAAGTCCACGTTCCTGCGGACCCTCAACCGGATGCACGAGGTCATTCCCGGCGCCCGCGTCGTGGGCAAGGTCCGCCTGGAGGATCAGGACCTGTACGGCGCGGACGTCGACCCGGTGTCGGTCCGGCGGACCATCGGCATGGTGTTCCAGCGGCCGAATCCCTTCCCGACGATGTCCATCTTCGACAACGTGGCGGCGGGCCTGCGGCTCAACGGCCGTTACTCGCGGTCGGAGCTGGAGGGCATCGTCGAGGAGTCGCTCAAGGGTGCCAACCTGTGGAACGAGGTCAAGGACCGGCTCAACAAGCCGGGTGCGGGCCTGTCCGGCGGCCAGCAGCAGCGCCTGTGCATCGCCCGCGCGATCGCCGTGCGCCCGCAGGTGCTGTTGATGGATGAGCCGTGCTCGGCGCTCGACCCCATCTCCACCCTGGCCATCGAAGACCTGATCGCGCAGCTCAAGCAGGACTACACGATCGTGATCGTGACGCACAACATGCAGCAGGCCGCCCGGGTCAGCGACAAGACGGCGTTCTTCAACCTCGCCGCCCAGGGCCAGCCGGGCAGGCTCATCGAGATGGACGACACCTCGAAGATCTTCACCAACCCGGCCGAGAAGGCGACCGAGGACTACATCACGGGCCGCTTCGGCTGACGACGTACGTCTTCGCTACTTCGCTACGCGGCTTCGGTTGGCGTTCGGCTGATCACCGCATCCGGCTGGCAGCATTGGAGGGACCGGGGTGACGGCACCCGCAGTGGAGGGGGACACTCGGACGGCGCCCATGCTCCTGGTGGCCGATCCGGACGCGGGTCTGGTGCGGCAGCTCTCGGCCGCGATGCAGGCCGAGGGCGTCGACGTGACCGGTGTGCCGGACGGCGCCCAGGCACTGCTGCAGGACGGCCGGCGGACCGTGCTGACGATCGGCGACGTGGAGCTCGACGTGACGGCGTACCAGGTGAAGGTCGGCGGGCGGGTGGTGCACCTGCCGCTGCGCGAGTTCGAGCTGCTGCACTACCTGATGCGCAACGTGGACAGGACGGTCACCCGCGAGCGGATCATGCGCGACGTCTGGCGCTCGACCGACGGGATGGCGACCAACACCATCGCCGTCCACGTCAAGCGCCTGCGTGCACGACTGGGCGACATGGAAGACACGATGATCCAGACCGTCCGAGGGGTCGGCTACCGCATGGTCAGCGGGTGAGGCGGAGGCAACACCGGAGCGGGCCACCACAGCAGCAGTAGAAACACAAAAAAGAAGGGGGTCACCCACTCCGGGTGACCCCCCTCATCAAAGAATGTCCGGCGGCGACCTACTCTCCCACACCGTCCCCGATGCAGTACCA
>JADGHC010000451.1 GCA_019689655.1 Microbispora sp. | reverse complement strand
CCCCCCAACCCCGCCCGGGCGGCCCCCGCTTTAAAACACCCGGGGGGGCCCCCGGGGGGGGGGGGGGGGGGGCCCGCTGTCACTCGCGCCTCGTGTTACGAGAGGGGCGGGTAGGCGTTCTCCATGAGCTGCTGGAACTGCGCCGAGAACCAGTGACCCGAGATGGGCGCGTTCGGCAGAGCACCGGTCGGGTTGTTGCCGTTACGCTCGTTGCCCTGGTAGGTCGGGTCGCACATGCGGTCGAAGCCCTTGCCCTCGTCGTTGTCGATGGCCGAGCTGGAACCGTCGGACTCACCCGGCGGCTTGACCCAGACGTAGGCGTCGATACCGGGAGCGGGGTTCGCCTGCGGGCGCTCGCCCAGACCGGCACCGGACTGGTTGCACCAGTTGCCGGCGTGGATCCGGCGGTCGATGCGGGACTCGTTGACGAAGGTGTTCACGTCGGTGGAGGTGCTGGCCTTGGTCGGCCGGTTCGGGCCACCCCAGCCGTTACGCGAGGTGTCGATGAGCATGCCGATCGTGCTCGGGAAGCCGAGCGAGATCAGCTTGGTCCGGAACGCCTGGGCGTAGGACAGCTCGTCCACGTACCAGTTCCAGTCGACCCACTTGGACTGGCGCACCGACTGGCCGTTCACCGTGGTGTTGATGTTGAAGAACGGCTCCTGCAGCGCCGAGTAGTTGGCGGTGTTCGTGATGAACCCGTCAACGCTGGCGAAGCCGGCGGTGGTGCCGCGGACGGTGGAGGCGAACAGCTCGGCGGCCGGGCCGAAGTTCGAGTCCCAGCCGAGCCAGCCGTGGTGGGCGGCGTCGACGTAGTTGTACACGTTGGGGATCGCGTGCAGCTTGTTCAGCGCGTACTGCACGCCCTCAACGTAGGCACCGCTGGACTTGGCCTCGGCGCACGCGGCGATGTTGGTGTTGGTGACGAGGTTCGGCAGCGAGTCGAGCTCGACGATCGTCACGATGCGGAGCTGGCGGTACTTCGAATCCGACAGGATCTCCGCGATCGGGTCGATGTACTCGTGCTTGTACCGCTCGAGACCGTTCTCCGAGATCTTCAGCTCGCCGTTGGAGGCGAGGGCCGAGCAGTCGCGGTTCGGCAGGTTGTAAATGACGATCTCGATCGTCAGCGGACGGCTGCCGTTGGCCGCGTCCTGCCGCACCGCCTCGTCGAGGTGGTCGCGCAGGCCCATGGTGTTGTTACCGGCCGAGCCCGAGTCGATCGCGGCGATCCGGTCGAGCCAGACGGCGGTCGATTCGTGGGCGACCCTGGAGCCGCCCGGCTCGGAGGCGGCGTTCCTGGACCAGTCCGGGTTCACGTAGCCGTCGGCGCCCTCGTACGGGTTGTCGACGTGGGTCCCGGGCGGCGGCGGGGAGGTCGAGGTCGACGGGGAGGGAGACGGCGACGGAGACCGGGTCGGCGAGGCGGACGGGGACGGGGACGGCGACCGGGTCGGCGAGATCGACGGCGACGGGGTCGGCGACTGCGTCGGGGTGGACCCGTTGCAGGCGACACCGTTGATCTTGAAGTCGGTCGGCGCCGGGTTGCTGCCGGACCACGTGCCGTTGAAGCCGATGTTCGTCGAGCCGCCGGTGGGCAGGGACTTGTTCCAGTCCATCGCCGTGGCGGTCACGGTGCTGCCCGACTGGCTCCAGTTGGCCGACCACCCCTGGGCGACCCTCTGGCTGCTGTTCGGGAAGGTGAACGTGAGCGTCCAGCCGTTGATGGGGTCGCCCAGGTTCTGAATGGTCAGGTTGGCGGACATGCCGCCCTGCCATTCACTGGCGGTGTAGGTGACTTTGCACGAGACCGCGGCACTCGCCGATGTGGCGGTGGCCACGGCCGCCGTGGAGCCGAGCGCGAGCACGGCCGCCGCGACCAGGCCGCGGCGTACCGTGGAGCCCACGACTCCCGGTCGGAGGGTGGATCTCATTGGGAAGGTCCTCCTGGCGATGGATACTGCGCTTGGGAGCGCTCCCACGAACCATAGGCACCACCTCCGGGCCCGTACAGATCCCCGTCAAGACCCGGACGGCGAAGAGGCCGCACGCCGGCGCCCACCCCGCATCCGAGCAGGGATTCCGTCGCGCCGTAATGTCGGAAGTCACCCGCGTGTTTCGTGAAAGTTTCACCCATGCACCGGCGAAACGCATGGCCAGGGGCCGGATGTCCGGTACGGGCCGTCGCGGCGCGGGGAACGGGCCGGGCGGACGGAGAAGCGGCGCGGGAAACACCGCGCCCACCTGCCCGCGGAGGGAGGCGGCCCGCCGGGTAGCATCCGTGAGTCACACATATCGCGAATGGGGATCGTCATGACCGTCAAAGTGACCGTCACCGGCGCGGCCGGCCAGATCGGTTACGCGCTGCTCTTCCGCATCGCCTCGGGCCAGCTCCTCGGGCCGGACACTCCGGTGAAGCTCAGCCTTCTGGAGATCCCGCAGGCCGTGAAGGCGGCCGAGGGCACCGCGATGGAGCTCGACGACTGCGCGTTCCCGCTGCTGCGCGGCATCGAGATCTCCGACGATCCGGTCAAGGCCTTCGACGGTGCCAACATCGCGCTGCTCGTCGGCGCCCGCCCGCGTACGAAGGGCATGGAGCGCGGCGATCTCCTGGAGGCCAACGGCGGCATCTTCGGCCCGCAGGGCAAGGCCATCAACGACCACGCGGCCGACGACATCCGCGTGCTCGTCGTGGGCAACCCGGCCAACACCAACGCGCTCATCGCGAAGTCGGCGGCGCCCGACGTGCCGGCCGAGCGGTTCACCGCGATGACCCGCCTCGACCACAACCGCGCGATCTCACAGCTCGCGGCCAAGCTGAACGTGCCGGTGACCGAGATCAAGAAGATGACGATCTGGGGCAACCACTCCGCCACGCAGTACCCGGACCTCTTCCACGCCGAGGTCGGCGGCAAGATCGCGGCCGAGCTGGTCGAGCAGGAGTGGCTGCGCGACACGTTCATCCCGACCGTCGCCAAGCGCGGCGCCGCCATCATCGAGGCGCGCGGCGCGTCCTCGGCGGCGTCCGCGGCCAACGCGGCGATCGACCACGTGTACGACTGGGTGAACGGCACCCCCGAGGGCGACTGGACCTCGGCCGCCGTCCCGTCGGACGGCTCGTACGGCGTGCCGGAGGGCCTCATCTCCTCCTTCCCCGTGGTGTCCAGGAACGGCCGCTGGGAGATCGTCCAGGGTCTGGAGATCGACGCGTTCTCCCGCGAGCGGATCGACGCCTCGGTGAACGAGCTGATCGAGGAGCGGGACGCCGTGAAGGCGCTCGGCCTCATCTGACCGTCGAGATCCGACCGTCGCGCGCCGAAGGGGGTGGGCTCACGCGGGCCCGCCCCTTCGCGCCGGGCTCGAACGCTCGACGGCACGCGACAGATTTGTGACGAACCGGCGACGCCCGGGGCGGGTCCAAATGCATGACCTCCTCCCAGGAAGGACACGTCATGCGCCACTCCAAGCTGCCGATCGCATCGGGTCTGGTCGGCCTCGCCCTGTCCACGCTCACGATCTCCGCGACGGCCGCGCCGGCCACGGCCCGGACCGCGCACCACTCGATCCGCTACGCCTCGGTGGACGCCTGCCGGGCCAAGGACGGCACCGAGAGGCCGTGCCACACCTGGCGGCTGGACCTGCTCGACGGCAGGCGGGTCACGCTCAAGGACGCCATGCTGTGGCCGCTCAACGCCAAGGGCAAGGTCGACAAGAGCACCAGCGCCCCCGTCACCGTCAGCGGCGACGGCGAGTCGGTGGCCTACTTCCGCAAGTCGGACCATCGCCTTGTGGTGCGCGAGTTCGACGGCAAGGTCCACGTGATGCCGAAGACGCCGCTACCGCGCGGCATCGGCATGGACGCGGTCACGCTCGACATGTCCCAGGACGGCAGCCGCCTGGCCTTCCTCTACACCGACCGCGACGGCGTGATACACGGCCGCCTGTTCGACGTCGCACGGGCGACCGCGACCGGCACGCTCCCGGAATCGAACGGGTTCTCCGGCTTCAGCGGTGACGGCTCGGCCGTCCTCCTGCGGCTGGACGCCGGCGCCAACACCACCGGGCTGTCCGTCCGCGACCTCACGGGCGCCGAACTGGCCGGCGCGATCCCACCCCAGATCGTGGCCAACAACGGTCCGTGGGCGCTGTCCGCCGACGACCGCACGGTCGCCTTCGTCACCCGCGGCGGCAAGAAGGCCGCGCTGCACTTCTACGACGTCAAGACCGACCAGACGACGGGCACCGTGCGCTTCTCCCTGCCGGGGGACACCTTGCTCGACATGATCGACTGGACCGGCGAGCACGAGGTGACCCTGCACATCACCGATTACGGGACCGGCCGCGACACGGTGACCGTCATGACGATCGACACCCAGACGGGCAAGACCCGGATCCGTGACCGATACAAGGTCCGGTCCGGCGTCTACACCTACCAGACCTGCGGCGGCTGACCGCCTCGCCGGCAGGGACGCCGACACGGTCATGGCCACCAGCGCCGCCATCTCGGAGACGACGGTGAGGCGCTGGGTGAGCCCGGCCGGCACCGCCCCGGGGTCGAGGCTCAGCATCCGCAGGACGTACGGCACGACCACGAGGACCAGCGAGCCGAGCGCGACGACGCACGGCACGCGCACCAGGCGTGAGCGGGTGGCCCGGGCGACGAGCAGCCCGGCCACCGGCAGGCTGGCGAAGGCCACGAAGGCCGCATAGCGGTGGATGTTGCCGGACAGCGACAGCGGCGCCCCCAGCGGGTCGGTCGGGAACCCGGCCGCCAGCAGCAGGCAGGCGCTCCACATGCCCACCAGCAGCGCCGCGTGCCGGTCCAGCCGGCCCAGCCGGAAAAGCCGTACGGCCAGCACGGCCGAGCCCACGGCGATCGACGTCAGCGAGACGGGCAGCAGCCAGCCGTCCGGCGCGTAGAAATACTGACTGATCGTCGCCGTGAGCGGATCGAGCCCTCCCACCAGGTGCAGCGCGAGCATCGCGGTGGCGCCGGCCGCCACCAGCGCGTATCCCAAGACCATTCCCATGGCTCTTCACTGTGGCCGCGGGAACGGCGCCGGCCCATCGGAGATCCACCCCAGTCGTCCCTGACGCAACCCCTAGGGTGCCCGGGGTATCCGGAGAGGGAACGGAGACGATGTGCGGCCCGCGCCGCCCGGGCGGCGGGGGCCGCCCCGGTCATCCTGGCGCGGCCGCGGCACCGCCCGCCCGGAAC
>JADGHC010000450.1 GCA_019689655.1 Microbispora sp. | reverse complement strand
TACGGCGAGCCGGAGCGCACCCCCATCCTGGAGACCGACCCGACCCGCCCCACCAACCCCTACGGCGCGTCCAAGCTCGCCGTGGACACCGCGCTCACCGCCTTCGCCGGGATGTACGGCCTGGGCGCGGTCAGCCTGCGCTACTTCAACGTCGCCGGGGCGTACGGCGAGTTCCGCGAGCGGCACACGGTCGAGACCCACCTGATCCCCAACATCTTGAAGGTCGCCCTCGGCGAGCGGGAGTCGGTCAGCGTCTTCGGCACCGACTACCCCACCCCGGACGGCACGTGCATCCGCGACTACATCCACGTCGCCGACCTCGCCCGCGCGCACCTGCTCGCACTCGACGCCTGCACGCCCGGCGAGCACCGGATCTACAACCTCGGCAGCGGCGCGGGCTTCTCCGTGAAGGAGGTCGTGGACGTGTGCCGCGAGGTGACCGGCCACCCCATCCCGGCGACCATCGCCCCGCGCCGCCCCGGCGACCCGGCCATCCTGGTGGCGTCGTCGGAGAAGATCAAGCGCGAGCTGGGCTGGAAGCCGGCCCACACGACGCTGCGGGACATGGTCGCCGACGCCTGGACCGCCTGCACGAAGTCCGCCTGACCCCGGCCGTCAGGCGCGGCGCAGGGCCACTCGTACGCTCGCCTTGTTGTTGGCGGGGCGGCGGTCGCCGTAGCGGCGCGAGTAGACGGTGGCCATGGTCGCCACGGCGTGCGAGGCCCGGGACGGCACCCGGAACACGAGTTCGAGCAGCCCTCGCGACCCCGACCTGATCGGCGGCAGCGAGCACCCCACGAACTGGCGGTTCCCCCGGCAACGCGCGCCCCTGGCGGACAGCAGCCGGGCACCGCGCGGCTGGAAGAACACGTAGGCGTCCCGCACGATGCGCGGCCCCCGGTTGCGCACCTCGGCCCGCACCGAGAACCAGTGCCCCGGGCGGACGAACCTGGGCGAGGTGCGGAACCGCATCGCCAGGTCGGCCCCCTCGTCCACCTTGGTCACCGCCTCGGCCGTGTTGTCGGTCTCGTCGCCGTCGAGAACCTCGGAGGTGAGGCTGGCCCGCGCCCGCAGCGGGCCATGTGCCCCCGGTTTGATCAGCCCCGTGATCGTCATGTCGCCCGAGCCGCCGGCCATGACGTCGTCGGACGAACGGCAGACGACCTGGTTGCGCGCCCGGCCGGGCTCGCACTCCGCCACGCCGACGTTGAGGATCTGGAAGTCCCGGGGCAGCCGGACCCGCAGCGTCGGCAGCACGGCGTCCCCGGGGCCCTTGTTGTGCACCTTGACGTGATAGGTCAGCGGCTGTCCCGGCTGCGCCACTTTCGGCTTGGCGGTGATGCCGACCGCGAGGTCGGCCGTACCCCATTGACCAGTGACCGGTGCCGGCCCGGGCGACGACCCCCCGGAGACGGCGAGCGCCGGCTGTGGCGCTCCGGCGACGAACACACAGACCAAACCCGTGACGACCCTACGACCCACTGCCGCTCCCCCGAACGCTTGCGATCAATTGAACCGTGCCGGACGGGCCCCGCGCACCGCCGACACGCCATACAAAGCGCCGCTGAGCTGCCGTTCTCACGCCGCGACGAGGTCCTGCCGCGGCGCCGGCCGGTCTCGCCGCACACCACCCCGGGGCAGCAGGGCGAGCGCCAGCAGGGCGACGGCCGCGCCGGCGACCCCGAGCCAGGGGATGACGGTCGCGGTCGCGGCGGCGTGGGCCGCGGCCAGGCCGTGCACGGGCGCCTCCCGCGTCACCACCGACGTGTACGCGGTGCCTCCCACGGCCAGCGCGACCGAGCCGCCGATCTGCCGGAAAAACGTGAGGTTCGCGCTGGCCGTGCCGATGTACCGGGCCGGCACGGACGCCTGAATCGCCACGGTGAGACCGGACAGCATGGGCCCCATCCCGAGGCCGATCAGCGCCATCCAGGCGACGAGCAGCGGGGTCGGGGTGCCGACCTCGAGGTTCGCGCACAACGCCGTGCCCGCGACGAGGAAGAACGGCGCGATCACCAGCCACGGCTTGTAGCGGCCGGTACGCGAGATGAGGACGCCGGTGCCCCCGCTGCCGACGACCATCGCCAGCATCAGCGGATAGATGTGCAGCCCCGAGGAGGTCGCGCTCAGGCCGTGCGCCTGCTGGAAGTAGCGCGGCAGGAAGACCACCCCGGCGTACATGCAGAACGCCGTGAAGAACGACGCGACGTTCACCAGTGAGTACGTGCGGTTCGCGAACAGGTGGAGCGGCACGATCGGCTCCGCGGCCCGCCGCTCGACGAGGACGAACACCGCAAGCAGCGCGAGCGACGCGGCGATCGGCCCGATGACCGGCCCGCTCGTCCAGGTGTGGCCGTCGATCCCCTTCTCGGTCAGCCCGACGAGCAGGGCGCCGATCGCGGCGCTGAAGACGGCGATGCCGAGGTAGTCGGGCCGCGCCCCGCCGTGCCCCGGCCGGTACGGCAGCCGCCACACGATGACGGCCACGAGTATCACGCCGATCGGGACGTTCACGTAGAAGGCCCAGCGCCAGCTCGCCTGATCGGTGAACAGGCCGCCGAGGAACGGCCCGGCGATGTAGCTCAGCGCCATGACGCCGCCCACGGCGCCCTGCACCTGCCCGCTGCGCTCCGGCGGGAACGAGTCCAGCGCCAGCGCCAGCGACAGCGGCAGCAGCGCGCCCGCGCCGAGCCCCTGCAGGCCCCGGAACGCGATGAGCTGCACCATGCTCTGCGCCGCCCCCGACAGGATCGAGCCGATCAGGAACAAGACGACCCCGACCAGGAGGAGCGGCTTTCGCCCGTACGCGTCGGACAGCCGGCCGTACAGCGGGACCGTGATGGTCGAGGTAAGGAGATAGGCGGTAACCACCCACGTGTATAGGTCGGTGCCGCCCAGCTCGGCGGTGATCCGGGGCAGCGCGGTGCCGACGATCGTCTGGTCGAGCATCGCCAGGAACATGCCGCCGAGCACGGCGAACAGGAGGAGTCCGTTTCTGGATCGCATATGTCGAAAGTGACATGTAACTTCTTACATGTCAACCCGGAGATATAGTGTGGGTCATGTCTCTGCGCATCGCTCTTCTCGGCCTGCTCACGGCGTACGGATCGGCGAGCGGCTACGACCTGACCAAGGCGTTCGAAAGGTCGGTGGCGCACGTCTGGCAGGCCGGGCACAGCCAGATCTATCCCGAGCTGGCGAAGATGACGGCGGACGGGCTGGTGACGGTGGAGGCGGAGGGCGCACGCGGGCGCAAGATCTACTCCATCACGCCGGAGGGCCGCGAGGAGCTGCGCGCCTGGCTGCTCGGCCACGAGCCCACGGGTCCGGCACGCAGCGAGATCGCGCTGCAGGCGTTCCTGCTCCCGCTGCTCGAATCGGGGGAGGCGCGGGCCGTCCTGCAGCGGCTGAAGACGCACATGGAACGCAGGCTGACCGAGCTGGAGGCCCTCTGGGAGGCCAGGCACGCCGCCCCGGGTCTCAAGGGGGCGTCCGGGGTCAGGTTCGGAAACCTCGCCCTGGATCTCGGCATCCGGCAGATGCGCACCACGCTGCAGTGGGCGGACGACGCCATCGCACAGCTCGGAGGCCAGACCTGACCGTCCCGGGCGCGGACCGGGCGTGACCGGAGTGCGGGCCGGCGCGACCAGGACGCATGCCGACGTGATTGGAGTGCGGGCCGGCGCGACCGGGGCACGTGCCGGCGTGACCGGAGTGCGGGGACATTCGGTGTCCGGCTGGACGCCTCCCACCTGGGAGCAGGTCGTCCGGACGCACTCCGCCCGGGTCTCGGCGGGAGCCCGCTTCCCGCCGATCCGGCCGGGGGAAGGACGCCCATCCGCGCGGGCGGCGCAGGGCGGAAACCGAGCGCGCCGGGGCGGCAGGCTCCGCGGTAGGTCGCGTCATCTCCGTGCAGCACCACACGGATCCGGACGGTCACGTCCTCGGTGAAGGTGGGCCAATCTCGAGCGAGTACGTCTTGGCGAAGGGCCCCGCGGGACGCTCAGCGGCAGGCGATCTTGGGCGGGATGGTCCGCTCGGGATCGAAGTCCACGTTGCCGAAGTGCTTGCGCAGCAGCTTCAGCATGCTGCCGTCGGCGTACATGCGGCTGATCGCGTCTTCCACGACCCGGCAGGTGCGCACGTCCCCCTTGGGCAGGCCCACGGCGTAGTGCTCGTTGGTCAGCCGCAGGCCGAGCACCGACAGCTTCAGGCTGACCACCCGGTCGGCGAACCCCGCGATGATGAGGTCGTCCCCGGGGACGGCGTCCACCTTGCCACGGGTCAGCAGGTTCATGCACTGGGCGTAGTCGTTCACGGGGACCTGCTCGACGTCCACCCGGTCCGCCACGAGCCGGGCGGTGCCGCTGCCGAGGGGCGCGCACATCCGGCGTCCGGAAAGATCCTCCAGTTTCTTGATGTGCGATCCGGCGAGCACCAGCACGTCGGCGTGCGCGGTGTAGTACGGCCCGGCGAAGGTGACGGCGTCGTCGCGGTTGTCGTCGTAGGAGTACGTCGCCACCACCATGTCCACGTCGCCGGTGGCCAGCGCACGCGCCCGGTCGTTGACGCCGATGCTGCGGAAGGTGATCCCCTGCGGGGGGACCTTCATGCTCTTGGCGATGGCAGTCGCGATCTCCACCTCGAACCCGCTGAAGAGGCCGTTCGCCTGCTCCAGGCCGACCCCGGGCACGTCCCACCGCACCCCGATCGTGAGCTGCCCGGTCTTCAGCGCCTTCTCGTACACCGAGCCGTACGTCGGGCTCGGCCCGGCCGAGGCGACGGCGTCACCGGAGTCGCCGTCGGCGGATGCGTCGCCGAACGGGAACCCGGTCCGGCCGGCGATCATCGTGCCGCCCGCGGCAAGGATGGCGAGCACGGCCGCGAGCACGCCGGCGATAAGGCCCTTCCGGCGGCGTCGCGTCGGAGGGGTCCCGGCGGGCGCCGCCCCCGTCGTGGCCGCCCCCGGCGCGGCCGGCCCCGTTGTGACCGGCCCACTCACCGCCGGCCCGGGCACGGTCGTCTCGGTCACGGCAGCCTCGGTTACCGCCGCCCCGGTCACGGCAGCCTCGGTCACGGCAGCCTCGGTCACCGCCGCCCCGGTCACGGCCGACGCGGTCACGGCCGATGCGGTCAGAGCCGGCCCGGCCGGCGCGGGCCCCGCCGCGCTCGATCCGTCGCCGCCGTGACCCGCCTGGTCCCCTCCGTCACGGGAACCACGGCCGGACCC
>JADGHC010000449.1 GCA_019689655.1 Microbispora sp. | reverse complement strand
GACGGCGGCCCGCGAGCGGGGCGTCCAGACGCGATCCTCCGTCACGACCGCGCTGACGAGGTCGGCGGGGGTGACGTCGAAGGCGTAGTTCAGCGCCCGCGCCCCGGCGGGTGCGACCCGCACTCCCCGGAAATGGGTCACCTCTTCCTCGGCACGGTGCTCCACCACGATGGACGCACCGGTCGGCGTCGCCGGGTCGACGGTCGACTCGGGCGCGGCGACGACGAACGGCACGCCGGCCCGGTCCGCCGCGAGGGCCAGGCCGTACGTGCCGATCTTGTTGGCGACGTCGCCGTTGGCGGCCACGCGGTCGGCGCCGACGACCACCGCGTCGGCCAGCCCCTGCTGCAGCGCGAACGGCCCGGCGCCGTCGCAGACGAGCCGGTAGCCGATGCCCAGCCGGTCGAGTTCCCAGCAGGTGAGGCGTGATCCCTGCAGGAGCGGCCGGGTCTCGTCGACGATGACCCGGTCGAGCAGCCCCCTTTCGTGCAGGGAGCGGATGACGCCGAGCGCGGTGCCCCACTCGACGCAGGCCAGGGCGCCGGTGTTGCAGTGCGTGTGGATGCGCAGGGGCCGGTGTCCGCACGCCTCGAGCAGGAAGTCGGCGCCCCGCTCGCCGATTCGCCGGTTCGCCGCCGCGATGCGGTCCACCACGGCGATCGCGGCGCGCTCGGCCGCCTCGGGCCCGTCCGGCAGGGCCGGGAGCACCTCCTCCACGCCGACGCGGAGGTTCACCGCCGTGGGGCGGGCGTCCCTGATGCGCGCGATCTCCGCCTCCAGCCGGGCGGCGCTCCACCCCGACCGCCGTGCCTGATGAGCGGCCAGGGCCACGCCCAGCGCCCCGGCGGCGCCCAGCACCGGCGCACCGCGTACGGCCAGGCGGACGATGGCGTCCACGAGGTCGTCGACCGTGCCGAGCCTGAGCACCCTCACCTCGTCCGGCAGCAGCGTCTGGTCGATGGCGACGATGCCGCCCTCCCGCCAGGCGATGACCGGGGCGTACGGGTCGGCGGCGCCATTAGGGGCACGGTCGATCGGGGCGCCGGCGTTCGGGTCGGCGGGGTTTGAGGTGCCGGTATCAAAGGCGTCGCCGTTCGCCCACCGGGCGCCCTCCGGTTCACCGCCGCCCTCCGCGGACCCGCGCCCGTCCTCGTCCCACGCCGACAGTCCCATGTCACCATCCCTGTGCTCGCGGACACCGATGCCAGTGTGCGGAGAAACGGCGAAGGAAGCCACATTTCATCACCGATTGTCCGTCTCCGGTCATCGGAGGGTCCCCTCGGTCCGCCGGGACGAGCCGTACGGGCCGCGGGGCGCGAGGCGGGAGCCGGGAGGCGCGTGGCCGGTCGTGGCCGGCACGGGCCGTTTCCCTGCGACCACCCGGCCATGAACCACCCCCGGTGGTGATCCGTCGTGGGGGGCATGAGGACATCGATCCGTACGGCGGGCGTGCTCGCCGCACTGCTGGCCGTGGGAGTCACGGGATGCGCGGACGGCCGTACGACACGGAACGCGCCGCCCTCCCCCGCCGACCTGACCGGCAAGGTGCGGCTCGTCGCGTACGCGAGCTGCGACGAGATGACCGAAGGGCTGCGGCGGGCGGCCGCGCGCAACGTGACCGCCTGGGGCTTCGGGGACGCCATGCTCTACGCGGTCAGAGACGCCGCCGCAGCGGAGAAGCGGGCGACGCCCGAGCAGTCATACTCCACCACGAACACGCACGAGGCGGGCGTGGACGAGCCCGACCTGGTCAAGACCGACGGCGACCGGGTGATCACGATCACCGGGGGCGTGCTGCGCGTCGTGGACGCGAATACCCGCAAGATCACCGGGACGCTGCGGCTCGTGGCCGAAAACCAGTCGTGGGCCCAGGCCGACCTGCTCGTCCACGGCGACCGCGCGCTCGTGCTGTTCCAGGGCGGCGGGATCATCCCGTTCGGGGCGACCGCCAAGACCGGGGTCGGCCCCGGCGGCCCGAGGTACGTGCTCGTGGACCTGTCCGGCGAGCCGCGCGTCCTCGGCGCGATGACCGTCCGTGGGCAGCACGTCGACGCCCGGCAGTCCGGCTCCACGGTACGGCTCGTCGTCAGGTCCACGCCGGAGATCGCCTTCCCGGTGCCCGAGCAGAACGAGCCGGAGGATGAGCGGCTCGAACGCAACCGTGCGGCCGTGCTGTCCGCCCCCGCCGACGCGTGGCTGCCGGCGTACGACATCGAGACCGGCGGCACGAGCCGCACCGATCGGGTCGGCTGCGACCGGGTCAGCCACCCCGACCAGTTCACCGGCACCTCGATGCTGACCGTTTACACGATCGACCTGGCCGCCGCCACGCCGTTCGGCTCGGCCGCGCCGATCGCGGTCGCCGCCGACGGCGACACCGTGTACGCGACGGCGAACAGCCTCTACATCACCAGCAATCCCCGCTGGCGGGCGGCTCGCCCGATCGACGTGGTGCCGGAATCGCCGGCCACGCCGCAGGCACCGCCCGAGCGCACGCAGGTGCACCGCTTCGACGTCTCCGCTCCCGGCGCCCCGCGCTACGTCACGTCGGGGTCCGTGCCGGGGCGGCTGCTGAACCAGTACTCCCTGTCGGAGTACGACGGCCATCTGCGGGTGGCGACCACCAGCGGCGCCGAGGTGGCCGGCGCGAGCGCGGGCACGAGCGAGAGCGGCGTGTACGTGCTCGACGCCGGCACGCTCACCCAGACCGGATCGGTGACGGGCCTCGGCAAGGGCGAGCAGATCTACTCGGTGCGGTTCATGGGCGGCCTCGGCTACGTGGTGACCTTCCGCCAGACCGACCCTTTGTACACCCTGGATCTGCGGGACCCGGCCGCGCCGAAGGTCACCGGCGAGCTGAAGATCACCGGCTATTCCGCCTACCTCCACCCCGCGGGCGAAGGGCGGCTCATCGGCATCGGCCAGGAGGCGAGCGAGGAGGGCCGCAGGCTCGGCACGCAGGTCTCGCTGTTCGACGTCGCCGATCCGGCCGCGCCCATGGTGCTGTCGCGTTTCCACCAGACGGAGTCCGGTTCGGAGGCCGAATGGGACCCGCATGCCTTCCTCTACCGGCCCGCCACCGGGCTGGCCGTGATCCCGCTGCAGACCTGGGCCGACGGCGGCGTCGCGGACAGCGCGGCCCTCGCGCTGCGGATCGGCGACCACGAGATCACCAAGCTGGGCGTCGTGACCCACCCCCGGCAGCCGGCGGGAAGCGGCTTCGCCCCGGCCTACCAGGGCATCCGCCGCTCCCTCGTCATCGGCGACGATCTGTGGACCGTGTCCGGCGCGGGGCTCAAGGTCAGCGACGCCGCCACGCTCGCCGATCGGGCCTGGATCCCCTTCAGCTGATGTCCCCGCGCGCCTTCGCGAGGTCACGCGTGGGCGCGACGGGCACGATCTCCGGCGCGCCGAGGCGGATCGCGTCGGCCTCCTGGTCGGTGTCCTGCTCCTGGGAGGCCCGCTCCGCCTCGACCCGCTTGGTGTAGTACTCGACCTCCCGCTTGATCTGGTCGGCGTCCCAGCCGAGCGGGCCGGCCATGAGCTCGGCGGCCTCCTGGGCGACCGCGGTCCCCCGGTGGAAGGTCTCGATCGAGATGCGGGTGCGCCGGGTCAGCGCGTCGTTGAGGTGCCGGGCGCCCTCATGCGTGACCGCGTACACGATCTCCGCGCGCAGGTAGTCGTCCGCGCCATCGAGGGGCCGGCCGAGCAAGGGGTCGCGCTCGATGATCGCGAGGACCTCGTCGATCAGCGAGCCGTACCGCTCCAGCAGATGCTCGATCCGGGCCACGTGCAGCCCGGAGGCGCGCGCAATGCGGTGGCGGGAGTTCCACAGGGCCCGGTAGCCCTCCGCGCCGACGAGCGGCACCTGGTCGGTGCAGGACGGCGGCACGCGCTGGTCGAGGCCGTGCGCGACCGCGTCGACGGCGTCGGCCGCCATGACCCGGTACGTCGTGAACTTGCCGCCGGCCACCATGACGAGCCCCGGCACGGGGTGGGCGACGACGTGCTCGCGCGAGAGCTTGGAGGTCTCCTCGGACTCCCCGGCGAGCAGCGGCCGCAGGCCGGCGTAGACGCCCTCGACGTCGTCCCTGGTCAACGGCACCGACAGCACCGCGTTGACCCGGTCGAGCAGGTAGTCGATGTCAGCCCGGGACGCCGCGGGATGGGCCTTGTCGAGGTCCCAGCGGGTGTCGGTGGTCCCGATGATCCAGTGCCGGCCCCACGGGATGACGAACAGCACCGATTTCTCGGTGCGCATGATGAGCCCGCTCAGGGAGTGGATGCGGTCGCGCGGCACCACGAGGTGGATGCCCTTGGAGGCCCGCACGTGGATCTGGCCCCGGCCGCCGACGAGCTGCTGGATGTCGTCGGTCCACACGCCGGTCGCGTTGACGACCTGCCGGGCCCGCACGTCCAGCTCCCTGCCGGTCTCCAGGTCGCATACGCGCACCCCGGTGACCCGCTCGCCCTCGCGCAGGAAGCCGATCGCCTGCACCCGCGAGGCGACGTGCGCGCCGTACGTCGCCGCGGTGCGCAGCGTGGTCATCACGAAGCGGGCGTCGTCCACCTGGGCGTCCCAGTACTGCACGGCGCCGGTGAACGCGGACTTGCGCAGCGCCGGGACGATCCGCAGGGCCTGGCGGCGGGTCAGGTGGCGGTGGCCCGGCACGCCCCGGGGGAGGCCGAAGGACAGCCCGAGCGTGTCGTAGAGCACCATTCCCGCCCCGATGTACGGCCGCTCCCAGCCGGGGTGCGTGAGCGGGAACAGGAACGGCACCGGCCGGACCAGGTGCGGCGCGATCCGCCTGAGCAGCAGCGACCGCTCCCGCAGGGCCTCCCTGACCAGGTCGAAGTTGAGCTGCTCCAGGTAACGCAGCCCGCCGTGAATCAGCTTGGACGACCGCGACGAGGTGCCGGAGGCGAAGTCGCGCGCCTCGACCAGGCCCACCGAGAGCCCGCGGGTCGCGGCGTCGAGCGCCACGCCGGCGCCGACCACGCCGCCGCCGATCACGACGACGTCGAGTTCCTGCTCCTCCATCCGGGCAAGGGCGGCGGTGCGTTCCGCTGGGCCAAGTCGCGCCGTCCCCATCCTCGCGGTCATAAGGCTCCCTCTGTACCGCTTCGCCTGTGCCGGGTAAATCTACCCGCCGCTAGTTACCCGGGAATCCGTCTTTCCCACCGCCTTTCCAAGGATCTCCGGAATTGTCGGTGAACAACCTCACCACCGCCGAAGATCC
>JADGHC010000448.1 GCA_019689655.1 Microbispora sp. | reverse complement strand
GCGCCGGGCCCCTGCCGCCACGCGCCGGCCTCCGGGCCGCCCCACCCGGGCGACCCGTACGGGCCCGGCGCCGCGCCGGGGGATTTCGGCCCCTCCGGCGGGCCGGGAACGGGTTCCGGTCGCGGCGAATACGGTGGTCCGGAATAGGGAGAACTCCCCTCTGGCGGCGTCTGGGGAGGGTACTGCTGCGCCACGAGATTGCCCCCTTTATGGATTTGGGGCAAAAGAATACTGAATTCCCACCCATCACGGATGTAGCGGATGGCGGGCACGATGTGTAATCGACCGGCGTGATCTCTGCGATGTTCCGGAATCGCCGGGCTCGTCTGCCCTAGCGTTTTTCGCATGAATCTGCAGCAGCTCCGTTACGTGGTCGCCACTGCGGAGCACCGCACCATGACCGATGCCGCCAGATCGCTCTATATCGCGCAGCCGGCTCTGTCTCGCGCGATACGCGACCTGGAACGCGAACTCGGAATGACGCTTTTCGCGCGCTCTGGACGCGGGGTCGTCGTGACGGCCCAGGGACGCCAGGTCGTGAAGCTGGCCCGCGAGGCCCTCGACGCGGTGGCCGAGATCGAGGCTCTCGCGGCCCAGGGCAACTCCTCCGGCGCAGAACTGCGGATCGCGTCCACCCCGAGCCTGGAGCCCGGTCTCGCCGGGCGCCTGCTGCCGGCCTATGCCGCCGAGCATCCGGGCATCCGGGTCCACATTGTGCGGTGTGAGGGCCGGGAGGGGGTGGTCAGCGCGGTACGCGAGCAGCGTGCCGACCTCGGGCTGACCGACCTCCCCGTGCCCGCCGACCTGGTGAGCCACCCGTTCGAACGCCAGGAGATCGTGCTGATCTCCCCGCCCGGTCTCGCCCTGCCCGACCCCGTCCCGGTGACCCGGCTGGACGGCATGCGGCTGGTGCTGCCCGTCCCCGGCAGCCCGCGCCGCCGGGAGTTCGACCAGATCTTCGCCACGTACGGCGTCCGCCCGATCCCGGCCGTCGAGTCCGATGAGCGCCGGGGGTGGCTGCGGGCCGTACGGGAGGGGCGCGCCTCGCTCCTGTGGTACCGGGGCATGGCCGAGCAGGCGGCCAGGACCGGCCTGGTGGTCCGCTCGCTCGATCCCTCGCTCCGGAAGGTCATCGCGGTCGTGCACGCCAGGCGGCGGCTGCCCGCGACGGCGCAGGACTTCGTGGCCCTGGCCGAGGGCGGCTCCGCGGCGTGAGTCCATGCTCCGTTTTTGGATCGTTCCACGGTCACGGGCTCCCTGCGGGCACGCGGATGGGACGGCGCCGGCCTGAGTAGCGCCCGGCGAATGCCGCCCGCCGCCGGCGTGGACCGGGGGGACGCGTCCCCCGGCCACGCCAGGCGGGCCCGATTCGGTTCCGCTCGATCAAGAGGGGGACCTGGCCGTACGGGCTCCGCGGCGCACGCGGGGAGGCCGCCACCGATCACCGGGGCTCGCCCGCCGCTACAACCGAGTACGCTGGCGGCGATGTCCACTTCGCCGATGCCCGCCGAGGCGCCCGGCCGGCCGGCCGTTCTGCGCCTGCGCGGCCGTGCCTTCGGTCCCGGCGACTTCGCGGTCATGGCCGTGGTGAACCGGACCCCCGACTCCTTCTTCGACAAAGGCGCGACGTACGCCTTCTCCGCCGCTGTGGACGCCGCGTCCCGCCTCATCGAGGAGGGGGCGGACATCGTGGACATCGGCGGGGTGAAGGCCGGTCCCGGGGCGGAGGTCGACCCGGCCGAGGAGATACGCCGCGTGGCGGAGGTCGTCGCCGCGGTGCGCGAGCGGCACCCCGACGTGATCATCAGCGTCGACACCTGGCGGTCGGAGGTGGCCAAGGTCGTCGCCGAGGCCGGAGCCGACCTGCTCAACGACACCTGGGGCGGCGTGGATCCCAAGCTCGCCGAGGTCGCCGCGGCGTACGGCATCGGCCTGGTGTGCGCGCACGCCGGGCGGGTGGCGCCGCGCACCCGGCCGCACCGCATCGCCTACGACGACGTGGTGGCCGATGTGATCGCCTACACGACGGACCTCGCCGAGCGGGCGGTCGCCGCCGGCGTCCGCCGCGACGCGATCCTGATCGACCCGGCGCACGACTTCGGCAAGAACACCTGGCACTCCCTGGAGGTCACCAGGCGGCTCGGGGAGCTGGCCGCCACCGGGTGGCCGGTGCTGGTGGCCGTCTCCAACAAGGACTTCGTCGGGGAGACGCTGGGCGGCCTGCCGGTGGAGCAGCGCCACGCGGGCACGCTGGCCACGCTCGCCGTGTCGGCGCTGCAGGGCGCCCGGGTGTTCCGGGTCCACGACGTGGCGAGCGCCCGTACGGCTCTCGCGGTCGTCTCCCGCCTCGGCGGCACGCGGCCGTAGCACCTCCCGCCCGGGGAGGCCTCGCCGTGCCCGGGCGCCCGCGCGCCGGCCACGACGCCTGCCCGCCACCGAATCACCCGCGTACGCGCCTCTTCTCCCGGGCTCCGCACCGTCGTCGCCGCCGCTCCGGCCGGCGTGCCTTGCCGGAGCCCGGGTGCCCGCGCGCGGTGATCCCGTGTGCCCGGCTGGGCACCTGCCTTGCCGCCCGGCCGTGGTCGCCCGTGGCTCGCCGCGTCCCCATCGATCCTTCGCTTCTTGCGACGCGGTGTGGAGTCGTCATGCCAATCGCGCTGTCTACATGCTCGGACTGGCGGTCTTCGCCCAGGGCACGTCCGAGTTCATGCTGTCGGGCCTGGTGCCCGGCATCGCCCGTGACCTGCAGGTGTCCGTACCGGCCGCCGGTGCGCTGACCTCCGCCTTCGCCCTGGGGATGATCGTCGGCGCGCCGCTGACCGCCGTCCTCAGCCTCCGATGGCCGCGACGGCGGGCGCTGCTGCTCTTCCTGATCGCCTTCATGACCGTGCACGTGGTGGGCGCGGTCACCACCAGCTTCGGCGTCCTGGTGGCCGCCCGCGTCGCCGGGGCGCTGGCCAACGCCGGCTTCCTGGCCGTGGGCTGGCGAGCGCGACCGCCATGGCGGGGCCCGCCGCCAAGGGCCGGGCCGCCTCCGTGCTGCTCGGCGGGATCACGCTCGCGTGCGTGGCCGGGGTGCCGGCCGGTGCCGCGCTCGGCCAGTTGTGGGGCTGGCGCGCGGCGTTCTGGGCGGTGGCGGTCGTCTCGGCGCCGGCCGTCGTCGCGGTGGCGCGGTCCGTCCCGGCCACCCCGCCCGGCGCCGCCGTGCCGGACGCGCGGCGGGAGCTGCGGGCGTTGCGCCGGCCCCGGCTGCTCGTCACCCTGCTCCTGGGCGCGCTGGTGAACGGCGCCACCTTCTGCACCTTCACCTACCTGGCCCCGGTGGTCACCGATGTCGCCGGATACGGACGGCAGTGGGTGCCGGTGCTGCTGGCGCTGTTCGGCCTCGGGCCGTTCGCCGGGGTGTCGATCGGCGGCCGGATGGCGGACAGCCGGCCGATGTGGCTGCTGCTGCCCGGTGGCCTGGCCCTGCCGGCGGGCTGGATCCTGTTCGGCGTGGCCGCGGGCGACGCGGCGGCGGTGTTCGTGCTCGTCTTCGTGCAGGGCACGCTGTCGTTCGCCGTCGGCTCCACGTTGATCACGCGGGCGCTCTACGCGGCGGCGGACGCGCCGTCTTTGGGCGGCTCGTTCGCGACCGCCGCCCTCAACGTGGGCGCGACCGCGGGGCCGCTGCTGGGTGGGGCCGCCATCGACGCGGGGCTGGGCTACCGCGGTCCGCTGTGGGTCAGCGCCCTGCTCGTGGCGCTGGCGTTCGCCGTGGCGGGGCCGGTCCTTTCGGCCCCGGCGGTGAAGAGGGCCGGGGAGACCGGCGCGGAAACCTAGGCCCCCGCCGCTCTGCGCGCACCGGCGGGGCCGTCGCTCACCGGCGAGGTTCGGTGCGGAACCGAATTGACGAGTGGGCGCGTGCCCACTAAGAATGGGCGCGCGGTCACTCCGGGCCGCCCTGAAGGAGGAGCGTGTCTATGGAGACGTCGGATGTCCTCGTCGTCGGCGCGGGCCCGGTGGGCCTGACCTTGGCCTGTGATCTCGCCCGGCGCGGCGTCGCCGTACGGATCATCGATCGTGTCACCAGCCACCCCGTGGGGACGCGGGCCCGCGGCGTGCGTGCCCGTACGCAGGAGGTGTTCGAGGACCTGGGGGTGCTCGACCGGCTGAGAGAGCGTGCCGAGCCCGCGCTTCCCACGCGTTTCTACGACGCCCGGGGGGAGCTGGTGCGCGAAGCGGTGATGTACGAGGCGCCGCCGGTGCCGGGCGCGCCCTACCCGGGCAGCCTCATGGTGAGCCAGCAGTTCACCGAGGAGGCCGTGCGGGAGCGGCTGGCCTCGCTCGGCGTCCACGTGGAGCTGGGGTGCGAGCTGGTCGGGCTCGCCCAAGACGGCGAGCAGGTCACGGCGAGCGTCCTGGCGGACGGGCGACGGCACGAGATCCGGGCGCGCTACCTCGTCGGATGCGACGGCGGCGGCAGCACCGTACGCAAGCAGGCCGGGATCGGCTTCCTCGGCGAGACGTGGGAGCAGCAGCGCATGCTGTACGGCAACCTCACCGTCGACGGCCTGGACGCCTCGGCCGCGCACATGTGGGCCACCGGCCCCGGCGCGATGGTGACGCTGGCTCCGATGCCGAAGAGCGGCACCTGGTTCTTCACCGCGCCGCTGCCCCCGGACGCCGGGCAGGAGCCGGCCTCGGTCTCGGTCGAGACCTTCGCCGAGATCTTCCGGCAGCGGGTCGGGCTGCCCGGGGTGAGCTTCCGCGATCCGGTCTACCTGTCGGTGTACCGGGTCAACATCCGCATGGTGGACCGGTATCGCAACGGCCGCGTCCTGCTCGCCGGGGACGCCGCGCACGTGCACGCCCCGGCCGGCGGCCAGGGCATGAACACGGGCGTCCAGGACGCCTACAACCTCGGCTGGAAGCTCGCGTACGTCCTGCGCGGGGCCCCCGAGACGCTGCTCGACACCTACGAAGAGGAGCGCCTGCCGATCGCCCGGCACGTGCTGGCCTCGACCACCGCCCGGGGGAAGTTCTGGTCCAGCGGTGACCCGGCGCGCGTGTCGGAGCGCATCGTCGGCGCGTTCCAGGGTAAGGACCCGTTCGCCGACGTCAGCCAGCTCGGCATCACCTACCGGGGCGGCAGCCTGGCGCGCGACCTGGACGACAGGCTCGGCATCCGCGCCGGCGACCGCGCCCCCGCCGCCCCCGGCGCCGCCCCCGCGCCCCGGGCCCCGGGGCGGGGGGGGGGCCGGTTGCG
>JADGHC010000447.1 GCA_019689655.1 Microbispora sp. | reverse complement strand
GGCCAAGGAGGGGGTGGTCTTGGCCTGAGCCGCCCGCCGCTGTAACCTTCCGGCAACTGCTGTCCGTTTTGACCCAAATAATCCTGTATGTCCATCACCGTTCGTGCCCGCCGGACCACTCGCAGGGAGAGATTTCATGACTACCCCGGTTGAGCAGCTGCTCGAACGCGCGCACTTGCTGGGAGCCGATCCCCGCACGACGAAGTTCGCCGGGGGCACCGTCTCGGCCAAGGGAACGGCGGTGGATCCGGTGACCGGTGCCGACGTGGAGCTGATGTGGGTGAGGGGAGCGGGTGGCGACCTCGGCACGTTCACGGAGGACGGTCTTGCCGTCCTCCGGCTCGACCGGCTGCGCGCGCTGACCGGCGTCTATCCCGGCGTCGGAAGCGAGGACGAGATGGCCGCGGCCTTCGAGCACTGCGTGTTCGGCAAGGGCGGGTCCGCTCCGCCGATCGACACCGCGATGCACGGCCTGCTCGACGCCCCGCACGTCGACCATTTCCATCCCGACGCGGGGCTCGCCATCGCGGCCGCCGCCGACGGCGAGGAGCTGACCCGGCGCGTCTACGGCGACCGGGTCGTCTGGGTGCCCTGGCGCCGGCCCGGCTTCCGGCTCGGCCTGGACATCGCCGCCCTCAAGGACGCCAACCCCCGGGCCGTCGGCTGCGTCCTCGGCGGACACGGCATCACCGCCTGGGGCGACACCTCCGCCGAATGCGCGGCCAACTCGCTGTGGATCATCCGTACCGCCGAGGCGTACCTCGCCGGGCACGGCAGGCCCGCGCCGTTCGGGCCGGTGATGCCGGGCTACGAGCCGCTTCCGGAGCGGGCCAGGCGCGAGCGGGCGGCGGCGCTGTTCCCCGTGCTGCGCGGGCTGTGCTCGACCGACGCCCGGCAGGTCGGCCACTACATCGATACCCCCGAGGTGCTCGACTTCCTGTCTCGCGTACGGCACCGGGAGCTGGCCGCCCGCGGCACGTCCTGCCCCGACCACATCCCGTACACCAAGATCGCGCCGATGGTGCTCGACCTGCCCGCCGGCGCGCCGATCGAGGACGTGATCTCCCGCCTCGGCGAGTTGCACGCGGCCTACCGCGAGGACTACCGCGCCTACTACACCCGGCACGCCATCCCCGCCTCGCCGCCGATGCACGGCGCCGACCCCGCCATCGTGCTCGTTCCGGGCGTCGGCATGTTTTCCTTCGGCCCGGACAAGCAGACCGCTCGCGTCGCCGGCGAGTATTTCCGCAACGCGATCAACGTGATGCGCGGCGCCGAGGCGTTGTCGGCTTACGCCCCGATCGACGAGACCGAGAGGTTCCGTATCGAATACGGGGAGAAGGCCGGGCCGCGCCGCCTGCCCGCGCCCAAGCCGCTGGCCACCCGGGTCGCCCTGGTCACCGGCGGCGGCTCGGGCATCGGTGCGGCGGCCGCCCGCCGCCTGGCCGCCGAGGGCGCCTGCGTGGTGGTCGGCGACCGCGACCTGGCCGCGGCGGAGCAGGTCGCCGCCGAGATCGGGGCCCAAGGCCATCGTCCCGCCGCCGTGGCCGTCCGGGCCGACGTCACCGACGAGGCCCAGGTCGCCGAGGCCGTACGGCAGGCCGTGCTGGCCTTCGGCGGAGTCGACCTGGTGGTCAACAACGCCGGGCCGTCGCCGTCACGCTCGCTGCTGGAGACCACCGTGGACGACTGGGACCGCCGGCACGGCGTGATGGCCCGCGGTCCGTTCCTCGTCTCCCGCGAGACCGCCCGCGTGATGATCGATCAGGCGATGGGCGGCGACATCGTGTACATCGCTTCCGGGAACGCCGTTCAGGCCCGGCAGCTCCGCCTGTTCGCGGCCGAGCTCGGCGAGCACGGCATCCGGGTCAACGGGATCGACCCCGACGGGGTGGTCTGCGGCTCCGGCCGGGCCGCCCTGTGCGGCGTTTCCGGCGACGGGCCCGGCGAGTTCCACGCCCGGCGCACGCGGCTCGCCCGCGAGGTGCTGCCCGAGCGCGTCGCCGCCGCGGTCTTCGCCCTCACCGGGGGCGACCTGCCCCTCACTACCGGCCTGCACGTCCCCGTCGACGCCGGAGCGGCGGACGCGTTCCTGCGCTGACGGGCCGAGCCGCCGCCGTACGCCGTGACGACCGCGGCGGCACTGGCACCACGAGCCGCGGTGACGCGCCCCCGAGCCGGACGAGATGTGCCGGGCCGGCGTCCGCCCTGGTCCACCGGTTGGTGACGGCGCCCCCGGCGGGGCGCGGGCTGTCTCATTTCACGGCGAGGGGATTGACGGGGGAGCCGACCGCGCCGGTTATCGGGAGCGGGGCGGCGGCGAGAAAGAACTCGTACACGCCGTCGGCGGCGCAGTGCGCGGCGAGCGCGTCCAGGTCCCACATCTCGCCGATCAGCAGGCCGATGTGCGGGATGGCGACCTGGTGAAGGGGCTGGAAGGCGTCGTCGAACTCGTTGGGGCGCACCTCGAAGCCCCACGTGTCGGTGGCGACGGCGGCGATCTCGGTCCGGTGCAGCCAGCCGGCGCTCCAGAACGACAGGCCGGGGGCCGGACCGCCCGCGTAGTCGCCCCAGCCTTCCCGCCTTGCCCTGGTCAGCTGCCCGGTGCGGACGCACACGATGTCGCCGCGGCCGACCGCGACGCCGTGCGCCTCGGCGGTGGTGGTCAGGTGCTCCTCGGTGATCGCGAACCCGTCCGGCAGCTCCCCGCCGCCGACGACGCGCCCCACGTCGAGCAGCACGCCGCGGCCGGCGATCGGCGCGGCCATGTGCTCGATGCCGGTGACCAGGTCGCCCTCGCCGGTGACGACCCGGTCGGCGGGGCGGCCGTTCCAGGCGGTGCCGTGGTCGAAGATGTGACCGAGGCCGTCCCACTGGGTGGAGCATTGCAGCGGCATCGTGACGACGTCGTCCGCGGCGCCGAGCCCGTGCGGGAGCCCCTGGTCGCCGTGGACCGCGTCCAGCCCGGTGGACAGCATCGCGTGCACCGGATTGGTGCGCCGATACCGGCCCTTCTGCGGGCCGTTCACGTCGAACCGCTGTGCCAGCGAGAACGACACGCCCGTACGGGCGCACGCCGCCCCCTCACGACGCTTGGCCGCGTCGATGAAGTTGACCGTGCCGAGCACGTCGTGGGGGCCCCAGCGGCCCCAGTTGGAGTATTTCGCCGCGGCCTCGGCGATCGCGTTCTCGGGTGTCATGTCTCCTCGCTCGAAGTGGTCGCGCCCGCGCCGCCGCCGCGATCAGTCGGTCTCCGCCGGCGAGGAGACCTCGTACGGAACGGTGACCCGGCCCTCGGTGCGCATGAGCTCGAACGTCCTGCGGATCGACGCGGCATCGTTGAGGTGCGGGAACGGGCCCTCCGGGGGAGCGGCGACGCCGAGGAAGGCGCACAGCGGCCCCCAGCCCTCGCGTACGTCGAACACCAGGAGCCGGTCGGCGGGAACGGCGGCTTGCACCGCGGCGACATAGCGGTGGTAGGCCGCGATGGCCCGGTCCTCGTCCGGCGGCCGGCCGGGCTGCAACTCCACGCCGAACACCGACCGGGTGATCCGTTCGAAGAGCGGCCGCAGGATCCTCATCGCCGCGGCGACGGGACGGAGGGCCTCCGGCACCTCGTCCTCCCGCACCGGTTCACGCGGACCGAGCGAGCTCAACACCCGGAAGCTGGAGTACCAGCTATGCGGGTCGCGGACCGTGAGGACGACCTTGGCGTACGGATACGCCTGCGCGAGCTCCCGCCAGAAGAAGCTGGCGGGCCAGTCCACGCAGGACCGGAAGCCCGCGAAGACCCGCGCCCAGTCGGCCTCGCCCGAGCAGACCGGCCGCCACCGCTCGGCGAGCTCCGGGTGGAGCATGACCTCGAAGGTGTGGTAGCAGGGCCCGAAGCCGAGCCGTTCCAGGGCCGCCTTCGCCGACGTCGTTCCGGTGCGCGGAAGTCCCGCGCCGATGACTTCCAGCATGTCCCGCTCCCGCCGCCGTAGGTGACGTGGGTGACGAGGTAGACCATGCCCGCCTCCGGCGCGTCCACTCGGCCCGGGCGGCCTCCCGGCTGATCGGATTTCGGCGAGTCCATGAAAGTTTCCACGAATCTGCGCCCCCGGCGCTGCCGGGAACGCCCCTGACGTTCGGGTCTTCACACCCGCGAATCCCGCGGCTATCAGCGGCTTGAGTCGCCTGAAAGTTTTAGTCAAGATTCGGAAACATTAGCGCCGCCGTACCGGCGAGGGTGTGGCCGATGCCCGGGGAGCCGCGCCGCGGCCACATGTTCCCGGTCGGCGCAACCGGAGGAAGGACGGCTCACGTGAGACGACGCATCGTGGCCTTGCTGGCCGCAGTGCTGATGCCCGTAATCGCGGCGACCACGTTGCTGGTCACCCGGCCCGCCGCCGCGGCCTCGCTGACCCGGGTGACCAACTTCGGCAACAACCCGAGCAATCTGAACATGTACATCTACGTGCCGGACCGGGTGGCCCCCCGGCCGGCGCTGCTGGTCGCCATCCACTACTGCACGGGCACCGCGTCGGCCTTGTTCAGCGGGTACTTCCGCGACTACGTCACCGCGGCGGACCAGTACGGGTTCATCATCGTCTTCCCCGAGGCCACGCGCAGCGGGCAGTGCTTCGACGTGTACTCGCCCCAGGCGCTGAAGCGGGGCGGCGGCAGCGACCCGGTCGGCATCATGTCGATGGTCGACTACGCCAAGTCGCACTACAACGTGGACCCCGGCCGCATCTACGTCAGCGGTGTCTCCTCCGGCGCGATGATGACCAACGTGCTGGCGGCCGAGTACCCGGACGTGTTCAAGGCGGGCTCGGCGTTCATGGGCGTCCCCGCGGGCTGCTTCGCCACCACCGACGGCTCCACCTGGAACAGCCAGTGCTCCGGCGGGCAGATCATCAAGACCGCCCAGCAGTGGGGCGACCTGGCCCGCTCGATGTACCCCGGGTACAGCGGCTCGTACCCGCGGATGCAGCTGTGGCACGGCACCGCCGACACCACGCTGAACTACAACAACTTCGGCGAAGAGATCAAGCAGTGGACCAACCTCAACGGCGTCAGCCAGACGCCCGTGTCCACCGACAGCCCCTCGGCGGGATGGACCCGCACCCGGTACGGCAACTCCGGCACTCAGCCGCCGGTCGAGGGCATCAGCGTCTCCGGTCAGGGACACTCGCTGCCGCTGAACGGCATGGTCGCCTACGCCATCAACTTCCTCGGTCTGGGCAGCACCACCCCCGGCTCCCCGTCGC
>JADGHC010000446.1 GCA_019689655.1 Microbispora sp. | reverse complement strand
GGACGGAGCCGGGGCCGGGGCTCGGGTTCGGGCTCTTCCTCTTCCTCGTCGTACGGCTCCTCGTACTCCTCCTCGTAGCCCTCTTCGGGTTCGGGCTCCGGCCGCGGCGGGCGGCGGCGAGCCTCCTGCGGCCGTCCCTCCTCTTCCGCCTCCGGCTCCGCGGCCCGGCCCTTGGGGTGCCGCAGCGCCTCGGCGCGTTCGTGCAGCTTGTCGCTCAGGTTGTCCATCTGGCGGCTGGTGGCGCGCATGGCCGCCGCCTTGCCGATGTCCACCAGGTCTCCGCGTACCCGCTCGGTGATCTTGCCGAGGTCGGGGGCGGCGCCGCCCAGGATCTTGGGGACCTGTTCGAGGAGCGCCCCCGCGGCGCCTTCTCCCTTCAGGCGGGCGGCGAGAATGGCCAGCGCGAGCACCAGCGCCAGGCGGAGCTTGTGGTGCCGACCGAGGTAGTAGCCCGCGATGACAGCCAGGGCCACCTTCAGTCCGTCTTTCATGATCGAGCCTCCTGACGGCCGCCCCCCGAGTGCCGTTCCGGACATCCGCCCGCTCGCCGCGCTACGCCGCGATCCGGTCGAACGGTATGAATGCCCCAAAGGTGGTCATAAAAACTCGATCTCGTACATAGAGGACAGTTTTGATGCGGCTTAATCCCTGCGTTAGGGCCATCCGTTCTGGGGCTCGCCGGGCATGCCGGTCTTGAAGCGTTTTGGGGCATCCGATGACCCAACCTCGTCCCACCTCGGACGATTACTGTGCGCAAATCGGGTATTACGGGCGTGTACCGGCGGTAAGCGGTTTGGACCGCGCGGCTGAAGCGGGGGAGTCACATGACCGAGACCAGAACGTCGACCGCGACCGTCGAGCAGGCGCCCGGGCGGCCGCCCGGAATGCGGGGCTCCGGCCTGGTGACCGAGCGGGGCCGCACGACGATCTCCGACGAGGTGGTCGCCAAGATCGCCGGGATGGCGGCCCGCGAGATCGACGGAGTCTACGACTTCGGCACCGGTACGGCCCGCGCGTTCGGCGCGATCAAGGGCGCGCTCGGCGGCGAGGAGGGCGTCACCCGGGGCATGTCGGTGGAGGTCGGCGAGCGGCAGGCCGCCGTGGACATCCACCTCATCGTGGACTACGGCGTCGCGATCCCCGATCTCGCCCAGGCGGTGCGCAGCCATGTGATCCACGCGGTCGAGCGCATGTGCGGGCTCGAGGTCACCGAGGTCAACCTCGCGGTCGACGACGTCCATCTGCCGAGGCAGCGGGAGCCGCAGGCACCCGCGGACCAGGAGCCGCGGGTCCAATGAGCGCCGCTTCGGACAGTCCGGGGGCAGAGCGCGGCGGGCGGGTCGCGGAACCCGAGCCCGCAGGGCACGGCATGCCGAAAGTCCCGCCGCCCCGGCCGGGCACCGGAGTCCGGACGGAGCATCACGAGGTCTCGGCCCGGCGGATCGCCGACCGCGTGCTGTCGTGTCCCGACGTCGCCGGCCTGTCCCGGGGACCGTTCGGGGTGGTGGCGACGTACCTGCCCGGTGGCCTGGTGCCGGGCGTCGCCGTACGGGACGACGCCGTCGAGATCGACATCGTGGCCCGGTACGGCAGGCCGCTGCCGGAGGTGGCCGACCTGGTCCGCGACGCGATCGGCGATCTGGCGGGCGGGCGCAGGGTGGACGTGACGATCGCCGACGTGGTCATCGACGACGGCGGGAAGAAGGGATGATCATGCAAGGCTATCCGCTCTGGGGCCTCGTGGGGCTGCTGTTCGGCACGGTGCTGGGGGTGGTCGGCGCCTTCGGCGGCCTCGCCGCGTTCATCATCGTCCTGGTCCTCGGCATCGCCGGGTTCCTCATCGGCTTGGTGCTGGAGGGCGGCGTGCACCTGCCGCAGATGCACCCGAGACGGCAATGACCGCGCCGGCGGCGCGCGGGACGACGACGATCTCCGACCGCGCGTTCACGAGGATCGCCGAGAAGCTGGCGAGCGAGGACGAGCACGTGACCGGCCGGCCCCACGTGTCGGCGTCGGTGAGCGGGGCGGTCGCGGCGGTCCACTGCGATCTGGCCGTGCGATATCCGACGCCGGTGCCGCACCTGGCCGCGAAGATCCGCGAGCACATCCGGCGGCGGATGCGGGAGCTCACCGGCATCGCCGTGGAGAACGTGGACATCGACGTCGTGGAACTGGTGCCCGAACGCGGGCCCGGACGCGAATGACCGCGGAGGGGTGGCGATGACCGAGGACCGAGGTCCGTCCGAGAGGATGCCGCTCTTCGTCCCGAGACGGGGGTTCGGGGACGGCGCGGCACGCCGCGCCTTCCGGCCGAGCCGCGGCTTGCCGGCCGCGGTCGCCGCGCTCGCGCTGCTGGGGATCGGCGGCCTCACCGCCGTCCACGTGGTCTCCGCGCTGCTGGGACTGCCCGTCAAGATCGTTCCGTACGACGAGTGGGCCCGATGGGCGAGCACCACGGCCTGGAACGACGGCCGGGCCCTCGCGGTGGCCGCCGCGCTGACCCTGATCGGCCTGGTGCTGATCCTGATCGCGGTGGTGCCCGGACGGGGGCGGATGATCCCCCTGCGCACCGGGGACCCCGACCTGGTGGTCGGCATGCCGCGCCGGGCGCTGGCGCGGGCGCTGCGGGCCAGGGCGGGCGAGGTGGACGGCGTGCGCACGGCCGGTGCGCGCATGCGCGGCTGGCACGCGGACGTGTCGGTCAGGACCGACCTGCGCGACACGACGGCGCTCGAAGGGCGCGTGCGGGCGGCCGTCGAGGACGAGCTGGCCCGGCTCGCCCCCGCTCACCGGGTCTCGCTGCGCGTGCGCGTCCACGGCCCGTCCTGAAGCCGCGGCCGCCCCGGGAACGACGCCACGAAGGAGGCAGGACGTGAGCACGAGATCGGGCAAGGGCAACCGGATAGGTCTCGCACTGTGCGGCCTGGTCCCGCTTGCCGCGGGCGGCCTCGCGCTGGCGCGGGCGCTCGGCGCCTTCGGGGACGCCGCGGCCCGCCGGCCCGTGCTGGACACCGGGACAAAGAACTTCGCGGCGACGACCCCCTGGTTCTGGCCGGTCGTGGCCGCCGTGGGCGTCGTGCTCGCACTCGCCGGGCTGGCCTGGCTGCTGGCGCTGCTGCGGATCGACCGGCTGCGGCGGCTGCGGCTGGAGTCGGGCACGTCGGGGGTCACCGAGGTCGACGCGCAGCCCGCGAGCGAGGCGCTGGCCGAGCAGGTCAGCGCCTATCCGGAGGTGCGCAGCGCACGGGCCGTGCTGCGCGGGCCGCGCGACCACCCGCACCTCGACCTCGGCGTCTCCGCCGCGGCACCGGCCGATCTCGGGGCGCTGGTCACCCGGCTGCACGATGAGGCCGTACCGGACCTGCGCACCACGCTCGGCCTGCGCCGCCTCCCGGCGATGGTCACGCTCAACCTCACCGGCGGCCGCCGGACCCGCGCGGTCCACTGACGGGCGTTGCTCAGTCGCGCGGCTCGGACAGGATCTGCGCGAGGACGGCGGCCTGGCTGTGCTCGACGTCCCTGCTGGCGGTGAGCAGGGTCAGCGGCCCGTCCTCCATGAGCCGGCGCAACCGGTCGAGCGCGGCCCGCCGCCCGGGATCGTTCAGCTCGGCGAGGTAGCGGCTGCGGAACTCGGCGAACCTCTCGGGGACGTGGCCGTACCAGATGCGCAGCTCGCCGGACGGCGCCACGTCCTTGAGCCATTCGTCCAGGTGAGCGGCTTCCTTGGTGAGGCCGCGCGGCCACACCCGGTCGACCAGCACCCGCGTCCCGTCCTCCGGCGCGGGGTCGTCGTACACGCGACGGACCGTGACGGACATCAACCCCACCTCCCGTGGTCATACTCCCCGCCCGGCGGCGGCCCACGCAGGTCGTCCGGCCTTTCGTCCGGGCGCGGCCCGCCCGGGCGGCACGACAGGACGGTAACTGAAAGTTTCACCCTCTGTAAGGACGTTGCCGCTGGTTGACATTTTTTCCGGGTAACCAAACAAATTCGCCCATGTCGCCCGCCTTGGCCCGATGTCTATGGTCCCGGGCATGAGGATGCGAATGATCACGGCGGGCCTCGCCCTACTCGGCTCCGTCGCCGCGTCGCTCGTCGTCGGTCAGGCGGCGCACGCGGACACCACGATCTGTGAGAAGTACGGCTCGACGACGATTCAGGGCGGCAAGTACGTCGTCATGAACAACGTCTGGGGCAGCGACTCCCAGCAGTGCATCAACGTCACGAACACCGGCTTCACGGTGACGCAGGCGGGGCACAACAAGGCGCAGAACGGCGCGCCGGCGGCCTACCCCGCGGTGTACGCGGGCTGCCACTACGCCACCTGCTCCAGCGGCAGTGGCCTGCCCCTGCAGGTGAGCAACAGCCAGTTCAACACCGTGCAGACCAGCGTCAGCATGAGCTACCCGGGCTCGGGCGTCTACGACGCGGCGTACGACATCTGGTTCGACCCCACCCCGCGCACGGACGGCCAGAACACCGGAGCCGAGCTCATGGTGTGGCTCAACCACACCGGCTCGGTCCAGCCGGTCGGCTCGAGGGTCGGCACGGTCAACCTCGCCGGAGGCACCTGGGACGTCTGGTACGGCAACACCGGGTGGAACGTCGTCTCCTACGTCCGGACCTCCCCGACGAACTCCATCAGCTTCGCCGTGCGGGACTTCTACAACGACATGGTGAACCGGGGATACGCCCAGCGGTCGTGGTACCTGACCAGCGTCCAGGCCGGGTTCGAGCCCTGGGTGGGCGGCGCCGGCCTCGCGGTGAACAACTTCTCCTACAGCATCGGCGGCGTGGTCCAGAGCCCCTCGCCCAGCCCGACGCAGGGCGGCAACAACGGCGGCGGCGCCTGCCGGGTCAGCTACAGCAAGAACGAGTGGCAGGGCGGCTTCACCGCCGAAGTGGTCGTCACCAACACCTCCTCCAGCACCGTCAACGGCTGGACGCTCGGCTTCTCCTTCCCGAACAACCAGCAGATCACCGGCTACTGGAACGCCGACATCTCCCAGAGCGGGTCGTCGGTGACCGCGAGGAACCTGTCGTACAACGGCTCGATCCCGCCCGGCGGCAACGTCTCGTTCGGCTTCCAGGGCACCTGGAACGGCTCGAACGGCAACCCGACGAACTTCACGTTGAACGGCACCCGCTGCTCGTGACGCGTCGCCGGAAAGCACGTCTCTGAAAAGCAGGCGCCGCCCGGGGGGGGGGGCCCCCCCGCGCCGGGGGGGGGTTGAGGGGGTGTTTGTGTGGGTGT
>JADGHC010000445.1 GCA_019689655.1 Microbispora sp. | reverse complement strand
CTCACCTGGGGCGTGCTCACGGTGCCGTCGGGCATCGCGACCACATAGATCTTGGACTTCGAGTCCTTCAGCGCCTGACGGATCTCGTCCTGCTGGCTGGACGACAGCGGGGTGCCGCTCATGGCGTACAGCGGGTTGCCGCTTCTCCAAGTCGACAGGACCGTCGCCGGGTCCGGGGGAGCCGCCGCCATCGCGGCCGGAGCGAGTGCGAGCAGTGTGATAAACCCGGCGAGCAGCGCCGCCAGGGCGGCCCCCACCCGGCCGAGCGGTGTCTTCATGGTCACGGCTACTAGCCTCCTTCGCCCTACAGGACGAACGGCAGGGCGCGATGGTTCCTCCACAGAAACCTATCGTTCCGCAGCCGCGACCCGGCATGCGTCTTTTCCGGCGCCCATGCACAGCGCGGGTCAAGGACGGGACGCGACCCGCCGCCGCGGGGCGTCGCCGGCGCGCGAGCTCCGGCTCAGGCGTCCTTGATCTCACACAGGACGGCTCCCGCCGTGACCGTCTGGCCGACGGCGGCCGTGAGGCCGGTGACCGTCCCGGCCTTGTGGGCCGTGAGCGGCTGCTCCATCTTCATGGCCTCCAGGACGACGATGGTGTCGCCGGGCTCGACGGTGTCGCCGTCGGCGACGACGATTTTCACGATCGTGCCCTGCATCGGGCTCACCAGGGAGTCGCCGCTCGCCGCGGCCTTGGCGGCGCCCGCACCACCCCTGCGGCGCGCGGCCGGCGCCGGGGCGCGGTTCGCCCCGCGGCTTCCCGTGCCGAGACCGGCGGGCAGGACGACCTCCAGGCGCTTGCCGCCGACCTCGACCGTGATCCGCTCGCGCTCGGCCGGCTCCGCGGCGCCCACCTCGCCGTCGTACGGCGTGATCGTGTTGTCGAACTCGGTCTCGATCCAGCGGGTGTGCACGGCGAACGGCTCGCCGGTGAAGGCGGGATCGTTCACCACGGCCCGGTGGAACGGCAGCACGGTCGGCATCCCGCCGATCTCGAACTCCGCCAGCGCCCGGCGGGCGCGCTCCAGCGCCTGGGTGCGGGTCGCACCGGTCACGATCAGCTTGGCCACCAGCGAGTCGAACGCCTGCGGCACGCTCATCCCGCTCTCGTACCCGCTGTCCAGCCGCACTCCGGGCCCGGACGGCACCCGCATCGAGGTGATCGTCCCCGGCGCGGGCAGGAAGCCGCGGCCGGGGTCCTCGGCGTTGATCCGGAACTCGATGGAGTGGCCGCGCAGCTCGGGGTCGTCATAGCCCAGCGCCTCGCCGTCGGCGATGCGGAACATCTCCCGCACCAGGTCGATCCCGGTGACCTCCTCGCTGACCGGGTGCTCCACCTGCAGCCGGGTGTTGACCTCGAGGAAGGAGATCGTGCCGTCCTGGCCGACCAGGAACTCACAGGTGCCCGCGCCGACGTACCCGGCCTCGCGCAGGATCGCCTTGGAAGAGGAGTACAGCAGTTCGCGCTGCTCGTCGGTGAGGAACGGCGCGGGCGCCTCCTCCACCAGCTTCTGGTGGCGGCGCTGCAGCGAGCAGTCGCGGGTGGACACGACCACGACGTTGCCGTGGGAGTCGGCCAGGCACTGGGTCTCCACGTGCCGGGGCTTGTCGAGGTAGCGCTCGACGAAGCACTCCCCGCGCCCGAAGGCGGTGACGGCCTCGCGGACCGCCGACTCGTACAGGCCGGGGATCTCCTCCAGGGTGCGGGCCACCTTCAGGCCGCGCCCGCCGCCGCCGTACGCCGCCTTGATCGCGATCGGCAGGCCGTGCCGCTCGGCGAACGCGACGACCTCCTCCACGCCGGAGACCGGGTCGGGGGTCCCGGCCACGAGCGGGGCGCCCACGCGCTGGGCGATGTGCCGGGCCTGCACCTTGTCGCCCAGGGCGGTGATCGCCGCGGGCGGCGGGCCGATCCAGATCAGGCCCGCGTCGATGACCGCCTGGGCGAAGGCGGCGTTCTCCGCGAGGAAGCCGTACCCGGGGTGGATCGCGTCCGCGCCCGTCTTCTTCGCCACCGCGAGGATCTTGTCGATGGACAGGTAGGTCTCCGCCGGGCTCTGCCCGCCCAGGGCGTACGCCTCGTCGGCCACCCGCACGTGCAGCGCGTCGAGGTCCTGGTCCGCGTAGACGGCGACACTGGTCATCCCGGCGTCCCTGCAGGCCCGGGCGATCCGTACGGCGATCTCGCCGCGGTTGGCGATCAGGACCTTGTGCACCGCGTCCATCCTTCCTTCGGGCCCCTGGGTCATGAGCCTTGGTGGATTTTATGCACGTGCCGATGCCGGACGGCGTCCGCCCCCTTGCCGAGCGCGACCCCCCCGAGTGCGGTCTTTGCGCGTGACGGGCGAGCGCGACCTCTCGGTGACCGTTGGCGACCGCTGTCCCTGCCCTTCCCCGGCGCCCGGCCGAAATGTCGGGCATGGATGGGTTCGAACCGGCATCGTCGGCCGAGGGCGGCGGTTAGGCTGATCGTCCATGCGGAGATCCGGCCTTCTGGCGACCGTGCTGGCTCTGCTTCTCGTGGCCCCGCCGCCCGCACACGCGCGGACCGCGCCCGTGCGGTGCACACCGCGCAAGGGCAGCATGCAGGTGGCCGAGCCGTGGGCGCAGCGGAGGCTCGACCCGAAGCGGGTGTGGCCGATCACGACGGGTGAGGGTGTCACGGTCGCGATCATCGACAGCGGAATCGACCTGACGCACCCGCAGATCCGCGTGGTCAAGTCGGTGGACTACACCGGCACGGGTCACCGCGACTGCGTGGGGCACGGCACGGCGGTCGCCGGCATCATCGCCGGACAGTATCTGAAAGGCGTCCCCTTCTATGGGGTCGCGCCCGGCGTGCGGCTGATCTCGCTCAAGCAGACGAACGAGGAGCGCGGCGATCCCGACACGCTGGCCAGGGCCATCGCGGACGCGGCCGACCTCGGCGCCGACGTGATCAACGTGTCGATCGACGCCCACGACGATCCGAAGCTCAGGCAGGCCGTCGCGTACGCGCAGAGCAAGGACGCGCTGATCGTGGCGGCGGCCGGCAACCGTACCGCGGAGGACGGCACGCCGGAGGCCTCCTACCCCGCCGCGTACGAGGGGGTGCTCGCCGTGGGATCGGCCACCCCGGACGGCAAGCGCGCCGGCTTCTCCAACACCACCACTCCCGTCTCCGTCCTCGGGCCCGGCCAGGACATCACCTCCACCTGGCCCGGCAAGTCGTACATGAGCGGGCTCGAAGGCACCAGCTTCGCCGCGCCGTACGTCGCGGGGGTGGCGGCGCTGGTGCGTGCCCACCACCCCGAGCTGAACCAGAATCAGGTGCGGTGGCGCATCATCGCCACGGCGGACGGCGGCGTGGGGGCGGGCACCGGCACCGGGATGGTGAACCCGCTGCTGGCCGTGACCGCGATCCTGCCCCAGGAGGCCACGGCGGACGCCCCCGTCGTCGCGCCGCCCGCGCCGGCTCCGCTGCCGCCGGACGCGGTGAGCAAGGCGGCTCCGGTGGACCGGGAGACGATCGACCTGGCGTTCGCGATCGCGGGGGCGGCGCTGTGTGTCGCGTGCCTGATCGTGGCCGCGCGCGTGTTCGTGCCCATGGGGCGGCGCAGGGGATGGCGTCCCGGCCGCCAGGGGTGACATGCCCGGTTTGAGTAATTGACGGTTAAATGTTTTGGCCCGTCGGAAACTGCTGCTTTGTGCAGGGTGCTCTTGGTTGAATGATCCTCACCAGGTCACTTCTCAGAAAGGACTGAGATGCACCCTTTACGGCCGGGTGATCCCGAGCAGGTTGGCGAGTACGCCATCCTGGGACGGCTGGACGAGGGGCCCCGCGGCGACGTCTATGTCGGCAAGGAGACCGGCGACGACGCCCCTATGCGGGTGATCAAGCTCGTGGCCGCCGAGCCGGGTTCGGGGCAGGCCGTCCTCGACCGGCTCACAGTGGCCACGCGCGTGTCCAGCTCATATGTGGCCCGCACGATCGAGGCGGGCCTGCTCGGCGATCGGCCCTATGTCGTCAGGGAACACGTCGAAGGACGCAGTCTGGCCGCCGCCGTCGCGGCCGACGGCCCGCTCTCCGGAGAGGCGCTCGAACGGGTCGCGGTGGGCGTGCTCACCGCGCTGACCGCCGTGCACCTCGCCGACCTCGCGCACGGCGCGCTCACCCCGCACAACGTCATCGTCTCCGACGACGGCGTCAAGCTGACCGACGTCGCCGTCGGGCCTCCCGTGGGCGAAATGGCGTACCGCGCCCCCGAGCAGATCAGGGGCGAGCCGTACGACGGGTACGCGGACATGTTCGCCTGGGCCGCCACCGTGGTCTTCGCCGCGACCGGGCGTCCGCCGTTCCCGCAGGATCCGCAGGCGGTGCTGAACGCCGAGCCCGACCTCGGCGGACTGGAGGAGCGGCTGCGCCAGGTCGTGCTGCCCGCGCTGGCCAAGCAGCCGGGGCAGCGCCCGACCGCCTACACCGCGATGCTGCGGCTGCTCGGCGGCGGCGCCGGACAGCCGGGGGCGGTCATGGCGGCGGGTCCCGGTACGGAGGTGACGCCGCCCGCGCCGCCGCCGCAGGAGCCCCGGCAGCCGCCGATCGGCGGAGTCCCCATTCCGCCGCCACAGCAGACGTGGTCCTTGCCACCCGTTCCCCAGCAGCCCGAGCAGCCGCCGGCCGCCACCTGGCAGCCGCCCGCCATGCCGCAGGAGCAGCCCCCACGGCAGACGTGGGACCCGCCGACCACGCAGGGCCGGGTCGAGCCCGCCAGGCGCAAGCCCTTCCCCGTCGGTCTCGCCGCGGCGGTCGGCGCCGTCGTCCTGCTCTCCGGGGTGGGGCTGTGGGGCGCCGGCAGATACGCCGACGTTCAGCTTTCACCGGCGGCCGCGGAGCGCGCCGCGGGCCGGCACGGCGGCGGTGCGCATGCGGCCCCGGACGGCGGCAACCCGGGTGGCGGCACCGGGGACAACGCGACCGGAGGCGGCCCGATCGGGGCCGGCGGGCAGAGCCCGACGCCGGCGGCGCAGGTGACGGTGCCGTGGGCGCTGTCGTCCGATGGCCCCGACTCACCGGTGCAGCCGCTCGTGCTGCCGAGCGAGTGGCCGACGGACGGCCCGGTGACGCCGGAGCTCACCTCGGTCCCGAGTCCTGGGCCGATCATTCCGACCCAGCAGGCGTACACGCCACCGCCGCCGCCGCAGCCGACGGTTCAGGTGACGACCACCACCACGGTCACCGCCACCCCCAGCCCGGTGCCGACGCGCCCCCCGCCCCAGCCCCC
>JADGHC010000444.1 GCA_019689655.1 Microbispora sp. | reverse complement strand
GTCGTCCCCTCCGCCGCGCCCAGCGCCTCCCCCACGAGCGGCTCGACCGTGGGCTCCGCCATCGAGAACGAGGTCGTACGCCTCACCAACATCGAGCGGGCCAAGGCGGGCTGCGGCCCGCTGAAGCACGACGCGCGGTTGCACGCCGCCGCCTACGCCCACTCGGCCGACATGTCCGCGAAGAACTACTTCGACCACACCTCGAAGGACGGCCGGTCCTTCACCGACCGCATCACGGCCGCCGGTTACACCTGGCGGGCCGCGGCGGAGAACATCGCCAAGGGCTACAGCACGGCCCAGGCGGTGGTGCAGGGCTGGATGAACAGCCCCGGCCACCGGCAGAACATCCTCAACTGCTCCTACACCGACATCGGGGTCGGGTACGTCGCCGCCGGCGGCCCGTACTGGACCCAGGACTTCGGCCGGCAGTAGAAGCGCCACCGCCCCGGGAGCGGGGACGCCACGCCCGGCGGCCCCGCTCCCGGGCGGAGATCAGCAGGGAAAACGGCGGTCTTCTGGACACCTCGGACCACTGCGGCGGATACTCCTATCATGAGCTCTCCCCCGGTTCGCGCCTCGGACGGGGACCGCGAGCGTGCACTCAGTGAGCTCCGCGATCGGGCCGCCGAAGGACACCTGTCCATGGAGACCTTCATCGGCCGTGTGGACCTGGCGCTCCGTGCCCGCAATCGCAGCGAGTTGGACGAACTGGTCTCCGACCTCCCGCATCGCGGGCGCTGGCGCAGCAGGATCACCGACGCCGTCGCCTCCGTGTCGGAGCTGAGCCGCCGGATCGAATCCGCCTGGCGGCGTCCCCGGCTGCCCCGGCTCGCTCTGCCGGCCGACGGCCGTGCCCGCTATCTCGTCGGCCGCGGCTCCTCCTGCGACCTCGTACTCGCCGATCTGACCGTCTCGCGGATCCACGCCGAGCTACGCCGGGACCAGGACACCTGGGTGCTCGTCGACCTCGGTTCGATGAACGGCACCCGCCTGAACGGCTGGCGCCTGGTCGGCCCCGCACCCGTACGGCCCGGCGACGAGGTGGCCTTCGGCGACTGCGCGTTCCTGGTCTCGATCCCGGCCTGATAAGCGGCGACGGCCCGCCGAGGAACGCGGAAGGCCATCCGGGGCGGGCCGTACGGTTGTCACGACGTGATGACCGGCGCCGGTCTCCGGCCCGCGGGAACGCGTACGGCGCCCGAACGGCGACGGCGAGGCCCCCGGAAACGCGACGCGGCGCCGCTCCCCGCCTCGTGGGCGGAGTGCGGCGCCGCGGTGACGCCAGCGATGGCGAGCGTCAGGCCTGCTCGCCCCTGAGCCAGCTCATCATCGGACGGAGCTTGGCGCCGGTCTGCTCGATCGCGTGGGCCGCCAGCTCCTCGCGGAAGCGCTTGAAGTTGGTCTGGCCGGAGTCGAACTCCTCGACCAGCTCGCGGGCGAACCGGCCGTCCTGGATCTCCTCCAGGATGCGGCGCATCTCCTTCTTGGTCTCCTCGTTGACCACACGCGGGCCGCGGGTGTAGCCGCCGTACTCCGCGGTGTCGGACACCGACCAGTACATCTTGGAGATGCCGCCCTCGTACATCAGGTCCACGATCAGCTTCATCTCGTGGAGGCACTCGAAGTAGGCGACCTCCGGCTGGTAACCGGCCTCGATCAGCGTCTCGAACCCGGCCTTGATCAGCTCGGAGACACCGCCGCACAGCACGGCCTGCTCGCCGAACAGGTCGGTCTCGGTCTCCTCGGTGAAGGTCGTCTTCAGCGCGCCGGCGCGGGTGCCGCCGATGGCCTTGGCGTACGACAGCACGAGCGGCCAGGCGTTGCCGGTGGCGTCGCGCTCGACGGCGACCAGGCAGGGCACGCCGCGGCCGGCCGAGTACTGGCGGCGGACCAGGTGGCCCGGGCCCTTCGGCGCCACCATGGCCACGTCGACGCCCGCCGGGGGCTCGATGAGGCCGTAGCGGATGTTCAGGCCGTGGCCGAAGAACAGCGCGTCGCCCTCGACAAGGTTCGGCGCGACATGCTCGGCGTACAGGTGACGCTGGATGTGGTCCGGCGCGAGGATCATCGTGAGGTCGGCCTCTTCGACGGCCTCGCCCGGCGACAGCACGCGCAGCCCGTCGGCCTCGGCCTTCTCCCGGCTCTTGGAGCCCTCGGGCAGACCGACCCGGACGTCCACGCCCGAGTCGCGCAGGCTCAGCGCGTGCGCGTGGCCCTGACTGCCGTACCCCAGCACCGCGACGTGGCGGCCCCGGATGATCGACAGGTCGGCGTCGTCGTCGTAGAAGATCTCAGTCACTTGCTTGCCTTTCACGAGTTGTCCGTCGCGACGTGCCTGCCATAGGCCTATGCACTGCGGTCGAGGGCGCGAAGCGAGCGGTCGGTGATGGAACGGGCGCCGCGGCCGATGGCCACCATGCCCGACTGCACAAGCTCCTTGATGCCGTACGGCTCAAGGACCCGGACGAACGCCTCCAGCTTGTCGGTCGTCCCGGTGACCTCGATCGTGACCGCGTCCGGGGCCACGTCCACGCAACGCGCCCGGAAGAGGTTCACGAGTTCGAGGACGTGCGACCGGCTCTCGGAGTCGGTACGCACCTTGATCAACATCAGCTCGCGCTGCACCGACTGGCTGTTGTCGAGCTCGACGATCTTGATGACGTTGACCAGCTTGTTGAGCTGCTTGGTGACCTGCTCCAGCGGGAGCTCCTCCACGTTCACGACGATGGTCATCCGCGAGATGTCGTCGTGCTCCGTGGGACCGACGGCCAGCGAGTCGATGTTGAACCCGCGGCGGCTGAACAGGGCGGCGACCCGGGCGAGCACGCCCGGCTTGTTCTCCACCAGGACAGACAGCGTGTGGCGGCTCATGCCTTTTCCTCGCCTTCGGCTCGGAGGGGGGTCGTACGGGAAACTCGCGGGCAAGCGCCGCGCTCGCTCATCCCGTCTCCTCGTGCTGCTGGTCGTGAGCGGGCCGGGCTCATTCTCCACCCTCCCAGTTCGGCGCCATGTCGCGGGCGTACTTGATGTCGTCGTTGCTGGTGCCCGCGGCGACCATCGGCCAGACCATGGCGTCCTCGTGCACGACGAAGTCAACGACCACCGGCACGTCGTTGATCTCCATGGCCTTGCGGATCGTCTCGTCCACGTCCTCCGGACGCTCGCAGCGCAGACCGACACAACCGTACGCCTCGGCGAGCTTCACGAAGTCGGGAATCCGCTTCACCCGCTGCAGATCGGTGTTGGAGTACCGCTCGTCGTAGAACAGTGTCTGCCACTGACGGACCATGCCGAGGTTGCCGTTGTTGATGACCGCCACCTTGATCGGCACGCCCTCGATCGCGCAGGTCGCCAGCTCCTGGTTGGTCATCTGGAAGCAGCCGTCGCCGTCGATCGCCCACACGACCTTGTCCGGGCGGCCCATCTTGGCGCCCATCGCGGCCGGGACGGCGAAGCCCATCGTGCCCGCGCCGCCGGAGTTGATGAACGACCCCGGGTGCTCGTACTTGATGAACTGCGCGGCCCACATCTGGTGCTGGCCGACGCCCGCGACGTAGATCGCCTCCGGGCCGACGAGCGCGCTGAGCCGCTCGATGACGTACTGCGGGGCCAGCGAGCCGTCGGTGAGCTCCTCGTACCCCAGCGGGTAGGTCTCCTTGTAACCGTTGAGGATGCGCCACCAGTCGCTGTAGTCGCCCTTGCGGCCGTCGGCCTGCTCGTTGCGCACCGCCGTGATCAGGTCGCTGATCACCTCGCGGCAGTCGCCCACGATCGGCACGTCGGCGTGGCGGTTCTTGGAGATCTCCGCCGGGTCGATGTCGGCGTGGATGACCTTGGCGTTCGGGGCGAAGCTCGACAGCTCCCCGGTCACCCGGTCGTCGAACCGGGTGCCCAGCGCGATCAGCAGGTCCGAGCGCTGGAGGGCGCCGACCGCGGCCACACTGCCGTGCATGCCGGGCATGCCCATGTGCTGGGGGTGGCTGTCGGGGAAGGTGCCCCGGGCCATCAGCGTGGTGACGACCGGGATGCCGGTCAGCTCGGCCAGCTCCAGCAGCTCGGCCGAGGCCCGCGCCTTGTGCACGCCGCCGCCCACGTAGAACACCGGCCGCTTGGCCTCCATCATCAGCCGGGCCGCCTCGCGGATCTGCTTGGAATGCGGCCGGGTCACCGGGCGGTAGCCGGGCAGCTGCATGACCGGCGGCCAGGAGAAGGTCATCGTCGCCTGCAGTGCGTCCTTGGCGATGTCCACCAGGACCGGCCCGGGGCGGCCGGTGCCGGCGATGTGGAACGCCTCGAGGATGGTCCGCGGGATGTCCTCGGCCTTGGTCACCAGGAAGTTGTGCTTGGTGATCGGCATCGTGATGCCGGAGATGTCCGCCTCCTGGAAGGCGTCGGTCCCGATCAGCGGCGTGGCGACCTGACCGGTGATGGCGACGATCGGCACCGAGTCCATGTAGGCGTCCGCGATCGGGGTGACCAGGTTGGTCGCCCCCGGGCCGCTGGTCGCCATGCAGACCCCGACCTTGCCGGTCGCCTGCGCGTACCCTTCGGCCGCGTGGCCGGCGCCCTGCTCGTGCCGTACAAGCACGTGCCGGACCTTGGTCGAGTCGTAGAGCGGATCGTAGGCGGGGAGGATGGCCCCGCCCGGGATCCCGAACACCGTGTCGACCCCGACCTGCTCCAGTGCCCGCACGAGGGCCTGGGCACCTGTCATCTTCTCGGTCATCGGCTCGTTCCTTGTGGCTGAGCTGGTTATGGCTGGGCTTGGTGTGGCTGGGCTGCTTGGCGTGGTGACTTGTGGCATAAAAAATGCCCCATCCGCGGAGCGGAGCTGGGGCGCGCGCAGGACCGAGTGCTTCGTCAGGCTGCGCGCCTGCGAAGTACTACGAGGATCCCACCGCTATGCATGGCTACAACCATGTCCGATGGACCGCCCCCACGTCAAATCATCTGGGACGCCCGTCTCGCCATCCAAGACGCCCGCTACAAAACCCAAGGTTATGCCACTGGCGCCCTCGACGCCCCGGACATCGGATTGTCGAGCGGCGCATGTGAGGCGGGCCCGCCCCCGGCGCCACGCTTAAGGCGGTCACGGCACCGGGCCTGCATGTGAGACCGGGCGACGGGCATGGCCACATTCCCCGCATATGAGGTGGACACGGCGACTCGGACCCCGCACAGGCGCAGCTGCCCAGGGCCCAGCGCAGGCAGGGCGGCCCAGTAGCGGCCCGACGGCCCGGCGGCGGCACGGCCGTTCCCCGCAATGTAAGGCGGATACAGCGAGC
>JADGHC010000443.1 GCA_019689655.1 Microbispora sp. | reverse complement strand
CGCCCACCCTCAACAGCCCGCCCAAGCAGATATCGGCGGGCCGGCGCAACGTGAACGCTCCCGCGGCCAACAGCTCCGTCACGTTCGCGGGCATTCAGCAGATATCGAGCGTCAGCGTCTTCACCAACACCCTCAACGGCAACTGCCGTAAGGGGATCAAGCACTGCGTCATCAACCAGACCCTGCGGTCCGTGGAGCGCGGGAGCGGCAGATAGCTCTCCGGCCGGGCCCGCGGGGGCCGCGGATCTGAGTGCCGGTAGCCCGGACGGGCCGGCTTCAACCCCGGGCGGAACGTGGTCAGGTGTTCCGGTGGCGACGGGATTCGCGGTGGGTGAACCCTGATGTGCCGGGGTCGGGCTCGGCTGGACATGATCAGCTGGCCGGTTCCGCGGTGGGTGACGGCCCGGTGTGCGCCGGCCGGCTCCGGATTCGCCGGGGGATCGGACCGGTGTGGCGGTGCTCCGGTTCAGGTCAGCGTGAGCGCGCTGTCCTCGGAATCGCCCGTCTCATCGGCGAAGCCGGGAACCCACCGGACGACCTCGTCGCGGAAGCGGGCGGTGGCGCCGAGCTGGCACAGCACGCCGACACCGGCCGCGTGCACGCGATGGATCAGCACATACGACGCGGGCAGGTTGAGCTGGCGAACCACGTTGCCGGGCCGGAGATCGGCCACGGTCGCCGCCTGTTGCCGCAGCCACTCCCTGCTGAAGGTGAACTCTTCGACCCGGGTCGGCTCGACGTACGGGGTGAGGAAGGCGCGCAGGGCGTCGACGTCGACCTCGATGTGCGGCCGGATGAACCCCTCCTCTCGCAGTCCCCGCACGACCCTGTCCATGTCGCCCTGGTTGAAGATGCGCGTGAGCCGGCCGAAGGCGACCGGGTAGCCGTCGGGCATGCGGTTGACCGCGCCGAAGTCGAGCACGCCGAGCCGGCCGTCTTCCAACAGCCAGAAGTTGCCGGGGTGGGGGTCGGCGTGCAGCATCCCGACCCGAGCCGGAGAGCAGAACAGGAAGCGGACGAACAGCAGGCCGACGTGGTTGCGCTGCTCCTGCGTGCCCGCCGCGATGATCTTGGAGATCGGGGTTCCCGTCATCCACTCGGTGACGAGGACCTGCTCGTTGGCCGCGATCACCGCGGGCACATGGAAGTCCGGGTCGTCGCGGAACTCCTCGGCGAACGCGTGCTGGGCCTCGGCCTCCTTGAGATAGTCGAGCTCCTCCGACACCCGTTCCCTCAGCTCGGCCAGGACCGGCTTGATGTCCAGGCCGGGCAGCAGCACGGCGAAGAGCTTGCCGAGCCGCGCGAGCTGGTTGAAGTCGGACAGCAGGGCCTTGCCCGCGCCCGGATATTGGACCTTCACGGCGACCTGGCGGCCGTCGTGCCACACGGCGCGGTGCACCTGCCCGATGGACGCGGCGGCGCTCGGCCGGTCGTCGAACTCCAGGAAGTTGTCCCGCCAGTCGTCGCCGAGCTGCTCGGCCAGCACCCGGTGGACGGTGGTGGCCGGAAGCGGTGGCGCGGCGTCCTGCAGGCGCGTCAGCGTCGCGCGGTAGGGCCCGGCGATCTCGGGCGGCAATGCGGCCTCGAAGATCGACAGGGCCTGGCCGAGCTTCATGGCTCCGCCTTTGAGCTCACCGAGCACTTTGAAGATCTGGTCGGCCGTACGCCGCTGGATCTCCTGGGCGACCATCTCCGCGGATGCGCCCCCGAGCCGCCTGCCCAGTCCGAGCGCGGTGCGGCCGGCGAACCCCAGGGGGAGCGTCGCGAGCTTCGCCGAGCGGGTCACGGCACGGTGGGGAAGGTCACTCACTCGACCATTCTTAGCGATGGCGCGGGCTTTCGACCACAATTGACTCTTCGGATCCCCATGCTCCGGACCCCGACGCCAACGACGGCCGAGGAATGCGTCAAGTGTGGTCTTCCTCACATCGCCGCCTGTCGTGACGTGGTGCGGCCGGGGACGTCGCCGGGCAGACATCCGCACCTGTCGTGCGCGTCGAGGCGGCGGTGCCGCCAGCGCCAGCCGGGCGACACCTCCAGCAGGCCGTCGGGCACGCGACCCTCGTCGAGATAGGCCAGAGCCTGACCGGCCGCCTGCGCCGCGACCAGGCAGGACAAGACGACGTCGCAGGCGATCTCGCCCGCCGGGTAACCCCCGAGGAGGGCGCTCACGAGCGGCCAGGACGGGTCGCGGTCGCGGCGGGTGAGATCGAGGCAGCGCAGGCAGGGAGTGAGCCCGGGAAGGACGAAGGGCCCCACCGAGCCGTGCCCCTCGAACGCGCAGACGAGCAGATGCGGCACGTTCGCGGCGCCGATCTCATGGACGAGCGCGGCGTCGAGCGGGCCGGAGGGCGCGAGGATCACCAGGTCCGGGCGCACGCCGTCCGACAGGCGGGAGGCTGCCCGGCCGGGCCAGGCGTTGACGGCGGGGGAGATCCGCCGGGCCGCGAGCACGGCGGCGTCCTCGCGGGTCATCCCGGTCTCGGCACGGCCGATTCCGCCCGGAACGACGTCGCCCGCCGTGGCCGTGCCGGGATCGACCACGCAGATGTGGCCCACTCCGGCGGCGGCGAGCAGGGTGACGACCCGGGCGCCGACCCGGCCCGCGCCGTACACGCGGACCCGGGCCGCCCGCCGCGCCGCCAGCGCGCCCATGCCGCCGTCCGTGGAGGTCAGCGACAGCCGGTCGAGGTCGGGGCGGAGCCGGTCGCGCTCGTCCAGCGGCAGGTCGCAGAGGGACTCCGGCCGGGCCGCGGCGTCCTCGATCAGGCCGTGCGCGGCGAGCCGGGCGATCACCTCCTGCGCGGACGCCTCGTCGAGGCCGCTGCCGGCCACCGCCTGCCGGAGGGTGCGGGTGCCGTCCAGGCCGTCGATCAGACGGCGTACGGGAGGCGCGACGTCGGTCAGCACGACGGCCCGCAGCGGATGCACGCCGAACTGCAGCGTGCGGCCGTCGCGCTCGACCCGGCGCAGGACGGGTTTGAGGCGAGGTCTCATGGTCGCCAGACCTTGCCACACCCAGGAAGCACCCTGCATCGGAATGTGTGGGGCTGTGGATAATTACCGGGGTGATCGTGGTCGGTGAAATTCCGCAAACCCGTAGTTTCCACGCCCGCAAGGTCACGTTCGCCCGATTGACCAGGGAGAACGTGTACCACCCCCTGTGGAAATCGGCGCGTGTCGGCTACCTTTCATATGTGCCCCCCGAGACAGTCGAGGTTCGTCGGAGCACACGACGGCGGCGAACCGTTTCCGCGTACCGCGATGGTGACAAGACCATCGTGTTGCTTCCGGCCGGCCTGAGCACGACCGACGAGGAGCAATGGGTGCGCCGCATGCTCGACCGCCTTGCCGCCAAAGAGCAGCGAAGACGCCCGAGCGACGACGACCTGCTCGAACGGGCGATCGAACTGTCGGCGCGATACCTCGACGGCAAGGCGGTGCCGACGAGCGTGCGGTGGGTGAACAACCAGCTCCACAGATGGGGGTCCTGCACACCCGACCACGGGACGATCAGGCTGTCGGCCCGGCTGCGGGGCATGCCGGCCTGGGTCGTCGACTACGTCCTCATGCACGAGCTCGTCCACCTGCTCGTACCGAGCCACGGCCCGCGTTTTTGGGCCCTCGTGGAGCGTTACCCCCGGGCGGAGCGTGCCAGGGGCTTCCTGGAGGGCTTCTCGATGGCAGCGAACGGCACTCCGGAGGAGTGTTGACCCGTATCGCCGCGGTGCTGGTCACGCCGGATATGGCGGAGGCGGCTCCGCCCGGCGTCGACCCGGACGAGTTCCTGACGGCGATGGCCGAGGACACCTACGAGATGATCGCCGGGCTGGAACTGGTGCGCCCGGTGATCCTCTCGGCCGGCGTGCCTGGGCTGGAGGGCATCGCCTGGCCGGGCACACCCGTCCTGCCGATCGCCTCACCCGCCGCCGCCTTCCCGGCGCTGCACGCCTGCGACGAGACCGCGGAGGAGGCGGTGGTGGTCGGCGCCGACGCCCCCGACCTGCCGCCCCTGCTGATCGGGAAGCTCTTCCGTGAGCTCGGCCGGGCGCACCTGGCGGTCTGCCCGGCCGAGGGCGGCGGAGCCGTCGCCGTGGCGGCGCGCCTGCCGGTCCCCGAGTGGGCCGCGCCCGACCTCGACGAACCCGACATCGTCGCGGCGATGCGCCGCCGGGCGCCCGGTCCCCGCATGGTCGCCACCGGCCCCGGCTGGCACCGGCTCAGGAAACCGCAGGACGTGGCCCGCCTCGATCCCGGTCTCGAAGGCTGGGACAACACCCGTGCCCTGCTCATGTGACGCCGCTCACGACCCCGCGCGGGTACGGCGCGCTCGTGGCTCCCACGCGGCGCGCAGGCGGGCCGATGTGATCCGCGGGTACGCATGTAGGGCCGCATGATGTGCGGCACGAGGCACGGCACGGCCGAGGTCGCCGCCGGGGTTGGGCGCGACCGGTGCCGCCTCCCGGCCCGCGCGCAGGGCCGCATGGTGCGCGGGAAGCGCCGGCCGCCCCGGCTGCCCGGCAGCAAGCGCGCGGCCGGCGCGGCGCGCGGGTCTCATGATCGACGCGTGTGGCCGGCCGTACGGGAGTCAGGCGCGGTGCAGGGATCGGGCGCGGCGGGCCAGCCGCCGGGTGGCCTCGTCGCTCAGCTCCGGGATCTCCTCGATCGGAAACCAGCGCAGGTCGAGGGACTCGTCGCTGATCACCGCTTCGGCTCCCGGTGGCGCGACCGCGCCGTACTCGACGTCCAGATGCCAGCTGTGCGGCGGGTGGCACCAGACCTTGTGCCGGTCGAGGGCGAGCGGGCCGTCGAGCAGGACCAGCCCGGGGATGCCGGACTCCTCGATGGCCTCCCGCAGGGCGGCCTGCGCGAGTGTGGCGTCGGACGCCTCGCAGTGCCCGCCCATGGGCAGCCACATCCCGGCCTTGGGATGCAGGGTCAGCAGCACCCGTTCGCCGTCGTGTGACAGGACGGCCGTCGTCGCCGTGAGATGGCCGGGAGCGCACTCGCGCCACATCGCGTCCTCGTGGTTGCGCAGGTGCGTCAGGAACTCCTGGCGGAGCCGCTCCTCCTCGGGGGTGGGCGCGACCCATCCGGACAGTACGGCTTGCGCGTCACGGTGCAGGCTCACCCGGCGCAGCCTACCGGCACACCACCGAAGGGCCTCGCCCCGGTGGCGGCCGCCTCGGGCCGGAGCGACCGGCCGACTCTACCGCCGCACGTAGCCGGCACGGCTCACAACCCACCCCGGGGCGGGGGCGGACGTGGGCGGGGGTGTCCCCGTGCGGG
>JADGHC010000442.1 GCA_019689655.1 Microbispora sp. | reverse complement strand
CGTTTGGGGCGGCGCGGGGGTTCACCGAGCCCCCTTGAAGCGGGCGGGAGGTTCAGCGTGCCCGCTTGAGGCGGGCGCGGGGTTCATTCGTGGCCTGACCGGGCGTGGAAGAGGGGAAATCGATCGACTGCCACGCCCGCCCTTGTGAAGCATTTCACAAGTGTGAACTCCATCACTAGAGAAAAATTCCAAGATTTTTCTTGAGAAATCTCCTTTTGAGATGACTAAGTGGGGAAAATCACTTGACCTTCGGCCCTTGTGGAATGGTCCGGTTGCCGTCTCGTGACGTAGGCTTGTGAATGCTTTCACAAGCATTGGGAGGGCATCGTGGCAGACCGCAACTGGAAGCACGTCGTCATCGTCGGCGGTGGGTACGTGGGCCTTTACACGGCTCTTCGGCTCCAGCGCACGCTCCGCCGGGAACTGCGCGACGGCAGCGTGCGGATCACGCTCATCGACCCGCAGTCGTACATGACCTACCAGCCGTTCCTCCCCGAGGCGGCAGCCGGCAACATCTCGCCGCGCCACGTCGTGGCCCCGCTGCGCCGGGTGCTGCCGAAGGTGCGCATCCTCAACGGCAAGGTCTCCAAGGTCCACCACGAGGCCCGGAGGCTGACCTTCGAGCCCGTCGCCGGCCAGTCCCGGGAGATCGAGTACGACGTCGTCGTCATGGCGGCCGGCTCGATCTCGCGTACGCTGCCGATCCCCGGCCTGGAGGACGCGGCCATCGGCTTCAAGACCGTCGGTGAGGCCATCGCGCTGCGCAACCGGGTCCTGGCCCTCCTCGACCGGGCGGAGTCGAGCGACGACGAGGACGTGCGCCGCCGGGCGCTGACCTTCGTCGTGGTCGGCGGCGGTTTCGCCGGCATCGAGGCCCTCGCCGAGCTGGAGGACATGACCGAGGACGCCATCAAGTACTACCCGAGCATCGAGAAGGAGGACCTGCGCTGGGTCCTGATCGAGGCGTCCGACCGGATCCTGCCCGAGGTCGGCCCCGAGATGGGCCAGTGGACCGCCGAGCAGCTGCGTGAGCGCGGCATCGAGCTCAAGATGAAGACGTTCCTCGAGTCGTGCGAGGGCGGCCTGGTCAAGACCTCGGACGGCGACGAGTTCGAGTCGGCCACGATCGTCTGGACCGCCGGCGTCAAGCCGAGCCCGATCGTCAACTCCACCGACCTGCCGCTCGACGAGCGCGGCCGGATCAAGACCACGACGCGCCTGACGGTCGCGGGCGTCAAGGGCGCCTTCGCCGCCGGCGACATCGCGGGCGTGCCCGACGTGACCAACCCCGGCAAGTACTGCGCGCCCAACGCCCAGCACGCCGTACGGCAGGCGAAGGTCCTCGGCGACAACATCGCCGCGTACCTGCGCGGTGAGGAGCTGAAGGAGTACCGGCACAAGTACGCCGGGTCGGTCGCCGGGCTCGGCCTCTACCGGGGCGTGGCCAACGTGTACGGCATCAAGCTGCGCGGCTTCCCCGCCTGGTTCATGCACCGCACCTACCACCTGTCGCGGGTTCCCACCATCAACCGCAAGGTCCGGGTGGTGATGGACTGGACGCTGTCGCTGTTCTTCAAGCGGGAGACGGTCTCCCTGGGCGAGATCGAGCACCCGCGTGACGAGTTCAGGGCAGCCGCGAAGAGCGGTCTCAAGAGCTGACCATTCGGCGCGGACGGCCCGGCGGCCTACACCGCCGGGCCGTTGTGTCTTCCCGCGCTCTGACATGCTGGTGTGGTGGACGGGGAGCGCGGTGCGGACGGTCTTCCGGACCTTGACCGGGCGGCGGTCGCCCGTGCCGTTCACGCGCTGTGGAAAGGGGGACAAGCCGCGTAAGACGTAACTTGCTTACAGAGGAGTGATCCGTGACATATGATCGCGGCGCCCCCGTAGCCCAATGGCAGAGGCAAGCCCCTTAAAAGGGCTGTGGTGTGGGTTCGAGTCCCACCGGGGGCACTGCCTCGGCACCGCCTCGACCGATCACCCTCTGACCTGGGGAAATATGGTCACGGGCCGATCGTGGCCATCCGGCCGGCTGCGGCTGATCGCGGGCGTCCGGGGGGAGGCTGTGCCCGTCGTGCGCCCGCAGTGCCCTCCCGACCCGGCATGCCGGCGGGGCCGAGGGGCTGTCGGAGGGCCGCATGGATCAGGACAACCGCCACTCGGTGAGTGTCGCCGGCGTCGTCGTCGACGAGCAGGGCCGCGCGCTGCTCATCCAGCGGCGGGACAACGGCCGTTGGGAGGCGCCCGGAGGGGTCCTGGAGCGTGATGAAGACATCCTCGCGGGCCTTCGCCGGGAAGTCGCCGAGGAGACCGGGCTTGAGGTTGAACCCGAAGCGCTGACCGGTGTCTACAAGAACATGGCCCGGGGAGTCGTGGCGCTCGTCTTCCGGTGCCGTGCCGTCGATGGCGCCCTCACCGAGACGGATGAAACGCAGGCGTTCCGGTGGGTGACCGCTGACGAGGTGTCGTCAATCGCGTCCGAGGCGTTCGCGATCCGCATCCTCGACGCGATGCGGAACGGCGACCGCCCGGCAGTCCGGCAGCATGACGGGGTGCACTTGATCGTGAGTGGCAATCCTTGGTCGCGACCCAGGTGAGCTCGGTAAATCTTTTCGCGTGGAGTGCCATGCACAGGCCAAGTTCGGTTACGTTTGTGCATGCGTTTTGTCCTTTTTGTCCTGATCTTTGTGGGTCTGGTGGGGGGTATTACCTCGCCCGCATCCGCCATCACCCACGGCTGGGCTGATCGGGCCGATCATCCGGAAGTGGGCGCCCTCATCGCCGACGCGCAGCAGGGCGACGGCACCTGGGCATACTGCACCGGCACCCTCATCTCTCCGACCGTCTTCCTCACGGCCGCCCACTGCGGGCACAAGGGGCAGCAGACCGCGCGAGTCTCGTTCTCCAGCCACTACCGGGCCGGGGACAAGCTCTATGTCGGCCGGTTCGTGCCCGACCCGCGATACACCGGCAAGAGCCACCTCAACGACATGGCGGTCGTGGTCTTCTCCGAGCCGATCCCCGGCATCACGCCGGCCCAGCTGCCGCCTCTCGGCCTGCTCGACCAGCTCGAGGCCGGCGGCAATCTGTCCGGCGCACGGTTCACCCCGGTCGGGTACGGCTCGGTGGACCCCACGAGGAAATCGCACGGATGGCAGTACCACTACACCGACACGCGTAGCCAGACCGCCATCTCCTTCAAGAGCCTCAGCGCCAGGTGGCTCGAACTGTCGCCGAACCCCGAGCGTGGGGAGGGCGGAACCTGCTACGGCGACTCCGGCGGCCCCAACTACCTCGGCGGGCCCACGTCGAACCTGCTCGTGGCCACGACGGTCCTCGGCGAGGACGACGGCTGTCAGTCGACCAACGTCGACTATCGCCTGGACACGCCCGCGGTCCGGGAGTTCCTCGGCGACTACGTCAGGCTTCCCTGACGCCCTCAGTCATACTCCCTTTGGGGGTAGACGTGTAACCCCAATGGGGGTATGACTGGGGCATGCCGAAAATCAACGTCTACCTTCCGGACGATCTCGCGGAGGCGGTCAAGGAGGCCGCCCTGCCGGTGTCCGCGATCTGCCAGCGGGCGCTTGAGCAGGCGGTCCGCCGGGTGGCAGCCATCCGGGAGAGTCTCCTCGGCGATTTCGAGATCGACGATCCCCGGCTGTCGCATTTCACGCCCAGGACCCGCACGGTCTTCCGGCTGGCGCTGGAGCGGGCCAGGGACGAGAACGCCTCCGGCATCGGCACCGAGCACCTGCTCGCCGCGATGCTGGCCGAGGGCCGGAATCTCGCCCTGCACGTCCTGCGGGCCATCGAGATCGAGCCCTCCCTGCTGGAACGCGACCTCGCGAGCCGGCGCCCGTCCGCACCCGCCGGTCCATCCGTGTCGGCCGAGACCGTATCCGCCGATCCGTCCGCGTCCGCCGAGGCCGCACCCGCCGGCGCGGCCGATCCGGCGCGCAGCGGCGACGGGGGAGCGCGAAGCGGCGGGCCCAGCCGGTTCGACACGGCGGCGGCCAACGCACTCGAACTGGCGGTCACCGAGGCCCATGCGCTGGGGCACAACTACATCGGGTGTGAGCACCTGCTGCTCGGCCTGGTCGCGGAGCCCGACGGGGTCGCGGGACAGGTGCTGCGGGCGCGGGGCGCCGAGCCCCGCCTCACCCGGCGCGCGGTCGTCGCGGCGCTCGCCGGATATGTCCATCTCCGGGCCCAGGGGCAGGACGCCTCCCAAGCCACCGCGCAGACCGTCTCCCCGGCCGCCGCGCAGGCCGTGGCGGCGGTCGTCCGCCAGGAGATCGCTCCGCTCCTGCGCCGCATCGAAAGGCTGGAGCAGCACGCCGGCGTCGCGGCGTCCGCCGAGGACGGCGCGTCGTGACCCGACGGGTGCTGCTCGTCGCGACCGGTGACGTCATGGCGTACGCCCGCCACACCGGTCGCCCGGGGCTCGCGACGGCCGCCGACCTGCTGGCGACCGTGCCCGATCTCGGCCTGCGGGTGGAGACCGAGGACGTCCGGGCCGAGCCGAGCTGGGACACCTCGCCCTCCACCATGCTGCGGCTGGCCCGGCGGGTCCGTACGGCCCTGCTCGACGAGGGGTTCGACGGCGTGGTCGTCACTCACGGCCTGGACACGATCGAGGAGACGGCCTTTCTCACGGACCTGCTCGCCGGGCCCGCCGCGCAGCGCGGCGGCATCGTGCTGACCGGCGCCGTACGGGCACTGGACGAGCTGTCGAGCGACGGCCCGCGCAATCTCGCGTCGTCCCTGGTCGCGGCGGCAGATCCGGCTCTTCGCGGGGCCGGCGCGGTGGTCTGCGCGAACGACGAGCTGCACGCGGCCCGCTGGGTGACGATGGCCGACGCCACGAGCGTGGCCGCGCTCTCCTCCGCCCCGGCGCCGATCCTCGGCCGGGTCGTGGGCGGCCGGGTCGAGATGACGGCGCCGCCGCCGTCCCGGCCCCCGGCCCCGGAGGGAGAGCCCGAGACCCACGTCGCGCTGATCAAGACGTACCCGGAGATGGATCCCGTGCTCCTCACGGCCGTCGTGGACGCCGGAGCCAGGGGCATCGTCCTGGAGGGCACCGGCGCGGGGAACGTCCCGGTCAACCTGTACGCGACCATCGGCGAACTGGCGGAGTGGGACATCCCCGTGGTGGTCGCCTCGCGATGCCGCACCAGGCCGGTCCCTCTGGAGGACCTGCCGCCGGGCCTGGGGCTGGCCGGGAAGGTCGGCGCCATCGGCGCGCGCGGGCTGGCTCCGGTGAAGGCCCGGTGCGCCCTGATGGTGGCGCTCGGCGGGGGCGGG
>JADGHC010000441.1 GCA_019689655.1 Microbispora sp. | reverse complement strand
GCGAGGGCGTCACCGCGCTGGTGGCCACGCACGACGCGGAGCTCGTCGGCCTGGCCGACCGCGTGCTGGAGCTGCGGGACGGCGCGGTCCTGGCGTGACGACGTGTGGCCGGCGGGCGGCCGGGGTATGCCGACAAGTCCAACCGGCCTGTGGATCCACTCAAGGTGGTGGGGGCGTGACGGAACCGGTGGCAGCGGGCGTGCGGACGGCCGCGGACGTGCTCGCCCGGACGCGCGATCTGGTGGAGCCGGCCCTGCGCCGCGCGGTCGGCACCCTGCCCCCGTCGATGCGCCGGGTGGCGGGCTACCACTTCGGCTGGTGGGACGCGCGGGAGCGGCCCACGCGGGCGGACGGGGGCAAGGCCCTGCGGCCCGCGTTCACGCTGCTGGCGGCCGAGGGCGCCGGGGGAGACGCGGACGCCGCGCTGCCGGCCGCCGTCGCGGTCGAGCTGGTGCACAACTTCTCCCTCGTCCACGACGACGTGATGGACGGCGACCCGGTCCGCCGCCACCGTCCCACGGTGTGGAACGTCTTCGGGCGGTCCGAGGCGATCCTGGCCGGCGACTCCATGCTGGCGCTGGCCTTCGCCGTGCTCTCCGGGGACGGCGGGCCCGCCGGGAGCGCCCGGATGCTGGCCGGGTGCGTCCAGTCACTGCTGGACGGCCAGAGCGCCGACCTGGGCTTCGAGGAGCGCGCGGACGTGAGCCTGGGGGAGTGCGTCCGCATGGCCGAGGGCAAGACGGGCGCCCTGTTCGGCTGCGCGTGCGCCCTCGGAGCGCTGCACGGGGGCGCCACCGCCGGGCAGGTGGCCGCACTGCGGGTGTTCGGCGAGCGGGTGGGCCTGGCGTTCCAGTTCGTCGACGACCTGCTGGGCATCTGGGGCGACCCCGCCGTCACCGGCAAACCAGTCCATTCGGACCTGCGTAACCGGAAGAAGTCGCTGCCGGTGGTCGCCGCGCTGACCTCGGGCACGCCGGCGGGCGGCGCGCTCGCCGCGCTGTATCGCCGCCCGCTCGCGCAGTCCGACCTCGCGCGGGCGGCGCGGCTGGTGGAGGAGGCCGGCGGGCGGGCGTGGTGCCTGGCCAGGGTGGACGACCTGCTGTCCGAGGCGCTGGAGGCGCTCCGGTCGGCGGCGCCGGCGCCCGGCGCCGCGGCGGGCCTCGAGGCCCTGGCCCGGCTGGTCGCCGACCGCGACCGCTGACGCCCGGGCTCGTCAGCGCGTGCCCAGGACCCGCTGCGGGCCGGGCCTGCGGGCGATGCGCCACTCGGGGTACTCGCCGAGCGGCGTGCCGTGCAGCCCCGCGGCCAGGAGCTCGGCGAGGTGGACGGCCTGGCGTCCCACGCCCGACTGCTCGATCTGCACCCGGCAGCTGAACCCGTCGGCGAGGACGAGCGCGTGGGTGTCGGCGGCGCGGATGGCCGGCAGGATCTCGTGCTCGGCGCAGGCCGTGGACACCTCCAGGTGGCCGCGGGTGAAACCGAAGTTCCCGGCGAGGCCGCAGCAGCCGCCCACGGCCCGCACCCGCACCCCGGCCCGGGACAGCAGGGCCATGTCGGTGTCGAAGCCGAGCACCGAGTGGTGATGGCAGTGCGGCTGGGCGACGGCGTCCCGGGTGATCTGCGGCGGCTCCCATCCGCCGGTCGCGGCCAGCAGCTCGGCGAGGGTCTTGGTCTGCTCGCGCAGCCGGGCGAAGTCCCGGTCGTGCGCGAACAGCTCGGGCGCGTCGGCGCGGAAGACGGCCGTGCAGCTCGGCTCCAGCCCGACGATCGGGATGCCGCGGCGCAGCGCCGGGGCGAGCAGCCGCACCGTACGGCGCAGCACCCGCCGCGCCATGCCGAGCTGGCCGGTCGATATCCAGGTCAGGCCGCAGCACGGCGTCCCGGGCGGGACCAGCACCCGGTAGCCCGCCGACTCCAGCACCTCGACGGCGGCCCGGCCGATGTGGGGGTGGAAGTTGCCGGTGAAGGTGTCCGGCCACAGCACCACGGGCCCCCGCTCGCCTCTGCCGCGCGGCCCGCGCCGCCGGTACCAGTCGCCGAAGCGGACCGGCGCGAAGTCCGGCAGCGGCCGGGCCGGTTCGAGGCCCGCCAGGCGTTTGGCGAGACCGGACAGCACGGGCGCGTGCGCCAGCGCGTTGACCACGTCCGGGGTGAGCGCGGCCAGGCGGGCCCACACCGGCAGCCATCCCATCGCGTAGTGGTCCGGGGGCCGGATCCGGCGGGCGTAGTGGTGGGCGAGGAACTCGGCCTTGTACGTCGCCATGTCGACCTGCATCGGGCAGTCGTGCCGGCAGCCCTTGCAGGCCAGGCACAGGTCGAGGGCGTCGCGTACGGCGGCCGAGCGCCAGCCGTCCCGCACCGTGGAGTCGGCGTGCCCGTTCAGCATCTCGAACAGCAGCCGGGCGCGCCCGCGCGTGGAGTGCTCCTCTTCGCCGGTGGCCCGGTAGGACGGGCACATCACCCCGCCGGTGTGCTGGCGGCACTTGCCGACCCCCACGCACCGCATGACGGCCCGCTGGAAGCTGCCCTCGTCCTCGGGGTAGCCGAAGTCCACCGGCGGGTCGGCGGGTGTCCATTCGGGTCCGAGCCGCAGGTTCTCGTCCAGCCGGTACGGCGCGACGATCTTGCCGGGGTTCATCCGGTTCCCGGGGTCGAAGACGGCCTTGACCTGCTCGAAGGCGGTCATGACTTCGGGTCCGAACATCTTGGGCAGCAGCTCGCCCCTGGACTGCCCGTCGCCGTGCTCGCCCGACAGTGAGCCGCCGTAGGAGACGACCAGGTCGGCGGCCCGTTCGAGGAAGGCGCGGAAGTCCGCCACCCCTTCGGCGGTCACCAGGTCGAAGGGGATGCGGGTGTGCACGCAGCCCTGCCCGAAGTGCCCGTACAGGGAGGCGTCGTCGTAGCCGAACTCCTCGAACAGGCCGCGCAGGTCGCGCAGGTAGCCGCCGAGCCGGTCGGGCGGGACGGCCGAGTCCTCCCAGCCCTCCCAGGTCTCGCGCATGCCCGGGACCCGGGCGGTGGCGCCCAGCCCGGACTCGCGCACCTCCCACAACTGCTTTTCGGTCTTCGCGTCGTCGAAGAAGGCGATGTGCGGGGCGTGCTCGCTGTCCTTCAGCTCTTCCAGCAGGCCGCGCGCCTTGGCGTCGGCCGCTTCCTGGGAGTCGCCGCCGAAGGAGACCATGAGCCAGCCGCCGCCCTCCGGCAGCCGCTTGAGCGCCTCGGTGCGCATGTGCTTGCGCCGCTCGAAGTCCACGAGCTTGTCGTCCACTCCCTCGAGCTGGAGCGGGCCGTGCCGGGTGATGCGCGGCACGGCGTCGGCGGCCACGGTGATGTCGTGGTAGCCGAGCAGGATGAGGCACTCGGCCTTGGGGGCGGGCACCAGGCGCAGCTCGGCCCGCAGCACGGTGACCAGCGTGCCCTCCGACCCGACCAGCGCCCCGGCCAGGTCGAACCCGGCCTCGGGCAACAGCCGGTCGAGGTTGTAGCCCGACACCCGGCGGGGGATGTCCGGGAACCGGCGGCGGATCTCGTCGGCGTGCTCGTCCACGATGGCGCGCAGCTCGCGGTAGATCCGCCCCCGTGGCCCGCCCTCGGCCACGATGCGCTCGAACTCCTCCTCACCGGTCGGCCCCACCCACATCCGCTGGCCGTCGTAGGTGAGGATCTCCAGCCGCGCGACGTTGTCGGAGGTCTTGCCGTACGCCTGGGCGGTGGAGCCGCAGGAGTTGTTGCCGATCATGCCGCCGAGCGTGCACTGCCCGTGGGTGGACGGGCGCGGCCCGAACATCAGGCCGGTGCCGGCCAGCAGCCGGTTCAGCTCGTCGAGCACGATGCCGGGCTCCACCACGCAGGTCCGTGCCCGGGCGTCCACCGACACCAGCCGGTTGCAGTACTTGGACCAGTCGATGACGACGGCGGTGTTGCAGGCCTGGCCGGCCAGGCTCGTCCCGCCGCCCCGTGAGGTGACGGGCGCGCCGTGCTCCCGGCAGACCGCGATCGCCTCGGCCGCCGCGTCGACCGTGCGCGGCACCACCACCCCGAGCGGCACCTGCCGGTAGTTCGAGCCGTCGGTCGAGTAGGCGCCCCGGGTGCCCGGGTCGAACCTGACCTCGCCGTCCACCCGGGCGGCGAGGTCCCGCTCCAGGTCGCGCACCCGCACGTACGGGCGCCGCGGACGGGCGGCCCCTCCGGACAGGGGCGTGGGTACGAGAACCTGGTCGGTCATGGCGTCACCGCCCGAGCTGAGAGAGCGCTGCCCGTGGAGCTGCCCGTGGAATGGAAGCCGAACACTCACCGCAGGGAAAATGTTTCCCCTGTTCGGGAGCCGGCGCCGAGTCGCGGGGGCGGGATCGGGTAGGGGACGCCCGTGATCGGAGACCTCCATGCGGCGGCCTACCGCGTGCCGACCGACCGCCCGGAGGCCGACGGCACGCTGAGCTGGGACGCGACCACGCTCGTGGTGGTCCGCGCCGGCGCGGGGAAGACGGCCGGGCTCGGCTGGACCTACGCGCCGGCCGCCGCCGCGCGCGTCGTCACGGACCTGCTCGCGCCGGTGGTGCGCGGCGGCGACCCGATGGACCTGCCGTCCCTGTGGACCGCGATGGTCCGGCGGGTGCGCAACGCGGGCCGCACCGGCGTCGCCGGATACGCGGTCTCCGCGGTCGACGTGGCGCTGTGGGACCTCAAGGCCCGGCTGCTCGGCGTGCCGCTGGCCCGCCTGTTCGGACTCGCCGGGCGGCGCGTGCCCGTGTACGGCTCGGGCGGGTTCACCACCTACGACGACGACGTCACCGCGGCGCAGCTCGCGTACTGGGTGCACGAGCAGGGCATCCCCCGCGTCAAGATCAAGATCGGGGAGTCGGCGGGCACGGCGCCCGTCCGCGACCTGCACCGCGTCGCCCTCGCCCGCCGCGTCATCGGGGACGCCGCCGAGCTGTACGTGGACGCGAACGGCGGTTACCGCGCGAAGCAGGCGGTGCGGATGGAGCGCCGGATGCGCGAGTACGGCGTGCGCTGGTTCGAGGAGCCGGTGTCCTCCGACGACCTGGCCGGGCTGCGCCTGGTGCGCGAGCGGGCCGACGCCGACGTCGCGGCCGGCGAGTACGGCGGCGACCTGGCCTACTTCACCCGGATGTGCGCGGCCGGCGCGGTCGACTGCCTGCAGATCGACGCCACCCGCTGCGGCGGCTACACGGGCTGGGCGGGCGCGGCCGGGATCGCCGCCGGGCACGGGCTCGAGGTGTCGGCGCACTGCGCGCCCAACCTGCACGCGCCGGTGGCCGCGGCGACGCCGAACCTGCGGCACATCGAG
>JADGHC010000440.1 GCA_019689655.1 Microbispora sp. | reverse complement strand
CCGGGGCCCCCCGGGTCACCCCTGCGCCCCGGGGGGGTGCCCCCCCCCCCCGAGCGGGCCCCGCCCGGTGACGCGGCGCCGCGGACGACCGCGCATCCCCGGGCTCTTCCCGCCGCATGCCCGTCCCCGGCACGGCCGCGCGCCCCACACCATCCGCCGGCGCCCGTGTGCTCTCCCGCCGCTCGCGGCGGCCCGCCGCCACAGCCCTGCCCGGACCGACCGGCGCGCCGCGATTCCCGGATGAGCGGCGATCCGGGCCGGCCCCCACCGGCACCCGTCCGATGACGGATCAGCGGCGGGCGCCGGTCAGGGGCCTTGCGTACTCGTCGGCGCCGGGACGCTCCGGCGTCGTGGCCTCGGCGCGCGTCCCGCCGGGCCCGGCCCGCCAGAACCGGGGCCGCAGTCCCTCCAGCCGGTCGAACACGTCGAGCACGCCCTCGCCGGCCGCGCGCACCCGCAACAGCAGGGACATCGGGGCGAGCACCGCCCCCAGGCGCCGCCACCGGGACGCCTTCGCCGCCAGCTCGCGCCTGATCAGGCGCAGGTCCGCGGGTACGGGCCCCGACGCCGAGGGCGTGGGAGCATATCTGAGCCGCTCCTCGGACGTGACGACGCGGGCGAGCGACTCGGCGGCCCGCGGCCCGAGCGCGTACCGCTCGCCGATCCGGCGGCCGAGCGCGCGGGGCGTCTCACCCGGTTCCCCGGCCATTCCCAGATCGGTGAGCATGTCGCGCAGCTCCGCCCAGGCCGCGTGGCCTCCCGCCGCCGTCCGCGTCAGCCTGCGGAGGCGACGGCGGCGTACGAGCAGCCGCGCGGCGGCGGGCAGCGACAGCAGCACGAGCACGGCGGCGGCGCCGATTCCGATCTTGACGGCCATCGGCGTCCCGGGGTCGGCCGCGATGGCCGTTCCGTCGAGATCGCGCTCGAGCCGGTTCGGGTTCGGCCGGGCCGGTCCGGCGCTTCGACCGGTGTCGTCCTCCTTGCCCGCCGACGGCCCGCCGGACGGCCTCGTCGTGGGATCGGCGGTCGGCGTGACGGGCAGCGAGTACTCCGGCACCTGGGCGGTGCCCTGCCCGGCCGCCCCGGTGGGGGTGGGCTCGAAGCGCAGCCAGCCGATGCCGTCGAAGAACAGCTCCGGCCAGGCGTGTGCATCGTGGGTGCGCACCGTCCACACGTTGCCGATCTTGGTGCCGCCGGTGTAGCCGATCGACACCCGCGCCGGGATGTTGAGCATGCGCGCCATCACGGCCATCGCCCCGGCGAACTGCTCGCAGTAGCCGGTGCGGTCGCGCAGCAGGAAGCGGGACAGCGCCTGCGCGCCCGATCCGGACGTGCGCACGTCGTAGGTGAACCGGCCGGACCGGGTGAACCACTGCTGGAGGGCGACCGCGGCCTCGTACGGCGTGGCGGCGCCGGCGGTGACCCGCCGCGCGAGGGCCTCCACGCGGGGGTCGAGCCCCTCGGGAAGCTGCAGGTAGCGGTCGCTGTCGGGCAGCGTCACCGCCGTGCGCAGTTCCGTCAGGGTGGGCTGCGGCTCCTCGGTCACCACCCGATACTCCATGCCGGCCGCCTCGTCCTCGGTGGAGAAGACCATGAGCGAGGCCCGGTCGGCGCGCCAGTCGCCGTCCGCGTCCACCTCCCGGGCCGGGTACGGCAGCGGCAGGAAGTTGAGCTTGCCGATGTCGTCGCTCATCGTGATCCGCATCTCGGCCCGCTTCACCCTCACCCCGGGGCGGAGCCCGGGCACGGGCGGCAGCGGACCCTCCGACACGCGGTCCTCCGGCCGCCCGCGCAGCGGGGCCAGCGTCCACTTCGTGCCGTCGAAGATGTCGAGCGAGTAGATCCGCAGGTAGCGCGGCACGTCGTCGCTGCTGGTGTAGGTCAGCACGGTGTCGTTGCGCTGCTGCCTGAGCTGGCCGCCGAGCTCGGCGATGGCGTCGGGGATGCCGATGCTGCCGCCGCCCCGGCCGAGGCCGTTGCCCACGCCGAAGCCGAACAGCGGGTCGGGGGACAGCGCCGGCAGCGCCGCGGGCACCAGGATCGCCAGTGCGATCGCCGTCACGCCGATGCGCTTGCCGGACAGGGCCAGCCGTTCGGTGTCGGGGGCGGTGGGGCGCGCGGAGCCGGAGTAACGGCGCACCACGACCGCCCGGCCCCAGCGGCTCAGGCGCTCCCGCCCGTCGGCGACGAGCAGGCCGATGTAGCCGAACGCCGCGATGACGAACGCGAGCCATCCGATGGGCTCCGTCATCACCGCCGCGGGCACGGTGAACAGGGCGAGCAGCGGCAGCCCGGCCAGCGCCGCCCGGCGCAGCCGTACCGCGAAGACGTCCACGAGCAGGGCGACCAGCGCCACGCCCGCCGCGGTGAGCAGCGTGATGCCGGGATGGGGCGGCACCGGGGCGGCGTACCGCTGGATGTCGTCGAACCCGGAGCCGATCAGCTCGGCGAGCCGGGCGAGCGAGTCCCGGGTGGGGACGACCCGCAGCCATGCCTCCTTCGACGTGAACGTGACCGTCAGGTAGAGCAGGATCGTCACCGGCATCGCGGCGGACGCCACCCAGGGACGGGCGCCCAGGCGGGAGGCCGTCACCCCGGTCAGGGTGGTGAAGAGGATCGCCCCCATCGAGGACCAGAACCAGGCGCCGCCCTCGAAGAGCGGATACAGCGTGATCGTGACGGCCGCGGTGGCCAGCCCGGCCGCAACCGGCAATTTCATCGCTCACCCTTTCCTTGACGCCGGACCCGCCGGCTCACGCCGCGCTCCTGTCGTTTCCGGCCTGCGGCCACACGCCGGCGAGCGATTCGCCGGCGGGCAGATCGAGCACCCGCCACCCGCTGCCGGTCAGCACCGACCGCGCTGCCTGCGCCTCCGCCGCGGCGACGTCATCCCAGGAGGCGGCGTGCCCGGAAGCGCGCTCCCAGGAGGCGAGGTCGAGCAGGACCGCGATGGCGGTCACCCCCGGATGCCTGAGCTGGGCGAGCAGCCGGGCCTCGCCCGGATCGAGCGCGCCGAGGACCGCGATGATCAGTCCCTCTCCGCCGCCCTGGCGCAGCGCGCTCACGCCGTGCTCGAGCGACCGCGCGGTGCTCGGCCGGATGACGGCGAGCGTGTCCAGCAGGGACCACGACTGCCCGGTGTCCACCACGTGCCGCGCGCCCTGGTCGGTGACCAGGCGCAGGGCGAGCCCCTCGGCGGACAGATGCACGCCGATGGACGCGGCGGCCGAGACCGCCACCTCGAACGACGACCGCGGCCCCTCACCCCGGTGGGCGTGCCTGCGGGTGTCGAGCAGCAGCGCGCCCCTGCTCTGCCATTCCTGCTCCTCGCGCCTGACCATCAGCTCGCCGCGCCGTGCCGTCGAACGCCAGTGGACCCGGCGCAGGTCGTCGCCGTGGCGGTACTCCCGGGGCGCCACGTCGTCGTCGCCCGCCGCCGCGACCGACCGCGTACGGCTGTCGCCTCCGCCGCTGTACTCGCCCGACAGGCGCACCGGCGGCAGCGGCACCACCGCGGGCGTGACCACGAGCGTGTCGGTGATGGTGAACGAGCGGGTCAGCTCGACCAGCCCGAACGGATCGGCGATCCGCACCGACAGCGGCCCGATCGGGAAGCGCCCGCGCAGATCGGAGCTCACCTTGTAGTCGATCTCCCGGATGCCGCGCGACTCCACCCGGTCGAGGACGAACCTCGGCCGGGCGCCCAGCGCGTACTGCAGGGTGTCCTCCACCAGCAGCAGCCCGGTGGGCAGCCGGGTGACGTTCTCCAGCCGCAGGGTGACCGTGCTGTCCTCGCCGGTCTGCACCCGGGCCGGGCTGAGCCGCCGTGCGCAGGCCAGCCGGTATCGTGTGCGGGCCACGACCAGCGACGCCAGCAGCGGCATCGCGATGATCAGCACGGCCACGCGCAGCAGATCCTGCTCCCCGAGGACGAGGGCGCACAGCAGGGCCGCCGCGCCGGAGGCGAGGAACGAGCGTCCCCGCGGGGTCAGAGCCTTCAGCCCGGTCATGGGCCCTCCGTCAGTTGCTCACTGTCGCTTCGCCGGGCGCGCCCGGCGCGGTGTTTCCGCCGGCTGTCGTATTTACCTTCCGCGCCCGCTACTTGGCGTCGGGGACGGGGACGCGGCGCAGCAGCTCGCCGACGATCTGCTCCGGGTGGCGGCGCTGACCCAGCGCCTCCGGGCTCGGCAGCAGGCGGTGCGCCAGCACCGGGACGGCCAGGTCCTGCAGGTCGTCGGGGATCACGTAGTCGCGGCCGGACAGCGCGGCGTGGGCCCGCGCGCTGCGCACCAGATGGAGGGTGGCCCGCGGGGACGCGCCCAGCCGCAGGTCGGGGGAGTTCCTGGTGGCGGCCACGATGTCGACGGCGTAACGCTTGACCGGCTGGGAGACGTAGACCGTGCGGACGGCCTCGATCAGCGCGGACACCTCGGCCGTGGTCGCGACCGGCTCCAGCTTCTCCAGCGGCTGGGAGGCGCCGTGCACGTCGAGCATCTCCAGCTCGGCGGCGGGCTCCGGGTACCCCATCGCGATCTTGGCGGTGAAGCGGTCGCGCTGCGCCTCGGGGAGGGGATAGGTGCCCTCCATCTCGATCGGGTTCTGCGTCGCGATGACCATGAACGGCGACTCCAGCGCGTACGTGGCGCCGTCGACCGTCACCTGGTGCTCCTCCATGCATTCGAGGAGGGCGGACTGCGTCTTGGGGGAGGCGCGGTTGATCTCGTCGCCGACGACGATGTTGGCGAAGACCGGTCCGGGCTTGAACTCGAACTCCCGCGTCTGCTGGTTGTACGCGCTGACCCCGGTGATGTCGCTGGGCAGCAGGTCGGGGGTGAACTGGACCCGCTTGACCGGGCAGTCGATGGAGCGCGCCAGGGCCTTGGCGAGCATCGTCTTGCCCACGCCGGGCACGTCCTCGATCAGCAGGTGGCCCTCCGCCAGGAGCACGGTGAGAGTCAGGCGGACGACGTCGCTCTTGCCCTCGATCACGGATTCGATCGCGGTGCGGATCCGGTGGGCGGTGTCGATCAGATCCTCGAGGCGGGCTGCCGCGTCGGTGACGTCGGGAGTTACTGCCACCAGGCCTCCATGAGGGTGCGTCCCCGAGAATGGGGCATTAAACGTTCCTTTTCCATTCTGTGTACCGACCCTATGTCCCCCGAGGTTCTAGGGCGACTTTGTCCGAAAATCGGGGTGAACTGCCCACAGTGTTGTGGTGTCTCTTCTCGGTTACGTGCCGCGTTCGTCCCTATCCCGTGACACGTGAACCCGGGGCGGTCCGGGGGCGCTCCACTTTCCCTGTCTCTTTATACA
>JADGHC010000439.1 GCA_019689655.1 Microbispora sp. | reverse complement strand
CGGCGGCGTCCTGCAGCCCCGTGGCGGCGTTCCGCGGCACCGGGCGGCGGTAGGCGTCCCACATCTCGTGGATGCGTACGCCCTGCCCCACGGTGAACTCACGCATGCAGCGGTCCTGGGCGTAGTCCATGAAGTTGTGCACCGGGTCGCCTCCGGGGGCGGGGCAGGTGTCCTTCTTCTTCGGGCAGCCGGTGGTCGGGTACGCCTCGGCGGGGGTGTCGTCCACGGAGTCGCCCGGGGCCTTGCAGCCGTTCTCGAAGGTGTGCAGCAGGCCGAACCAGTGGCCGATCTCGTGCACGGCCGTGAAGCCCCTGGCGAAGTCCCGCAGCGGACCCCCGGGGACGCTCCGCCAGTCGATCACGACGCCGTCCAGCACGGGCTCGTCCTCGTACCAGTAGGGGTAGGTGGAGTAGCCCAGCACGAGCCGGCTGAGCTGCGCGATGTAGAGGTTGAGCGTCTCCGGCCCGCCGACCCGCAGCTTCTTCTTCATCGGCTCCTCATAGCCGAGGGGGTCGCGAAACCAGTTCCGGTTGTCGGTGTGGGTGATGCCCTTGAGCTGGAAGCGTACGCCGGTGTCGGCCCCGCCGTACCCGCCCGAATAGGCGGTGTTGAGCACGGCGATCTGCCGGGCGACGGCGGCGTCGGGCAGGCCGAGCGCGTGGTCCCTGATGATGTGCGCCCACACCGGGACCGTGATCCGTTCGAGGGTGGCGGGAGCGCTCCGCGCGCCGTTCGCGGCGTCGCGGACCGCGCCTCCCGGCTGCGGGGCCTGCCCCGGCCGTGCCGCGTCTCCGGGCCGCGGTGTCTGCCCCGGTCGGGCCGTGCCTTCCGGTTGCGGTGTCTGTCCGGGCCGTGCCGTTTTCAGCCTGCGGGCCAGGTCGGCCGACATCCGGGCGACCTCGTCCGGGCTCGGCTCACGCGGCTCCAGCGCATGGGTGAGCGCGCGCCGGCGCGCCGGGCCGGCGGGGCGGGTGAGGCAATGATCCGGCCGGGAGGCCGCTGATCCACGCGGCACGGATCCGGCGGGACCACGGGTCGTCGCCGGAGAGGCGGCGGACGCCGGGGCGGCGCAGGCGCCGCCCAGCGCGTGAAGGCATACAAGAAAGACGGCGATGGGTCGCCGAACCATTCGTTCCCCCGATACGGCTGGTCAGAAGGCAGACCTTAGCCGCCGGGGAGGTGATGATCCCGTATCGACACTCACTCGCCGGACGGTTCGCCCTTGGGCAACCCGTCGTAGATCTCCTTGCACTCCGGGCAGACCGGGTACTTCTTCGGGTCGCGGCTGGGCACCCAGACCTTGCCGCACAGGGCCCGCACCGGCGTGCCGGTCACGTAGCTCTCGGTGATCTTGTTCTTGTCGGCATAGTGCGAGAAGCGCTCGTGGTCACCATCGCCGTGCGAGAGCCGTGGTGTTACGTCGCTCTCGGGAAGAATCTTCGTGCCGCTCACGGATACCAAGTCTACTGAGCGAGGAGGCACCCCCGGCCCGGGCACGTGTACGGCTCCCGCCCGGGGTGACGGGAGCCGTACGAAAAGGAGCTGGACGTCAGCCCACGTGGACCGGGGCGCCCTCGGTCTTGCGCCCGGCCTTGACGAACAGGGCCAGGGCCGCCGCGACGAGGGCGACCGCCGTGCTGACGAGGAAACCGAGGTGCAGGCCGTCCATGAAGGACAGGTGCGCCGCGTCGGCGACCGTCTTGGCGACCTGGGCCGGGAGCCCGGGCGGGGCCTGACCGACCGAGGCCAGCGCCTTCAGCCCCTCCATCTCCGCGGGCTTGACGGCCTGTGCGATCGGGCCGAGGTGGCCCGGCAGCACGTCGGCCACCTTGGCGGACACGACCGCGCCCAGGATGGCGGTGCCGAGCGCGCCGCCGACCTGCATCGCGCTGTTTTGCACGCCGCCCGCGACGCCGCTCAGCTCCACCGGCGCGTTGCCCACGATGATCTCGGTCGCGCCGACGAACACCGGCGACAGGCCGAACGCCAGCAGCACGAACGGGATCGCGGTGTCGGCGAAGGCCGCCTCGACGCTGAGCCGCGACATGAGGAACATGGCGACCGCCGCGATCACCATGCCGCCCGCGATGGTGATCTTCGGGCCGAGCTTGCCGATGACCATGCCCGCGATCGGCGAGGCGACGATCATGCCGGCGCTCATGGGCAGCATCCGCAGGCCGGAGTCGAGCGGCGTGAGCCCGTGCACGCCCTGGAAGAAGAACGTGAGGAAGAACATCGCGCCGAACATCGCGAACGGCATGAGGATCATCAGCACGGTCCCGATCGAGACCGAGGCGTTGGCGAACAGGCTCAGCGGCAGCAGGGGCTCGCGCGCCTTCGACTGCCAGAACACGAACACCGCCCCGATCACCAGTGCCGCGGCGAGGAAGCCGAGCGTCTTGCCATTGCCCCAGCCCCAGTCGGGCGCTTTGATGATCGCCCACACCAGCGCGAACATCGCGCCGGACAGCAGCACGACGCCGAGCCAGTCGATCTTGGACAGCGTCTGGGCCTTGCTCTCCCGCAGCACCCACAGCCCGAACGCGACCGCCACCAGGCCGACCGGCACGTTGATGAAGAACACCGACTGCCAGCTCACGTTCTCCACCAGGACGCCGCCGACGATCGGGCCCGCCGCACTGGACAGGCCGAGGATCGCGCCCCACGCGCCCATGGCGGCGTTCAGCTTCTCCCCGGGGAACGCCGACCGGAGCAGGGCGAGCGCGGCGGGCTGGAGCAGCGCGCCGAACAGTCCCTGCAGCACGCGCAGCCCGATCAGCACGCCGATCGAGGACGACAGCCCGATGGCGAGCGAGGTCAGCGCGAATCCGGCGACGCCGATGAGGAAGACCCGCTTGTGCCCGAAGAGGTCGCCGAGCTTGCCGGCGGTGATCAGGAACACCGCCAGCGCGAGCAGGTAACCGCTGGTCACCCACTGCAAGTCGGCCAGCGTCGCCTTGAGGTCGACCTGGATGACCGGGTTGGCGATCGCCACCACCGTGCCGTCCAGCATGACCATGATGACGCCGAGCGAGACGGCGAGCAGCGTGAGCCACGGGCTCCCCTGGCTCCGTCCCGGAGGCGCGTCGGCATCCACCGATACGGCTTGAGTCATGAAGTTCCCCCTTAACAACGCTGAGTCGACCGCAGCAATTTATGTCAGCCCATGACAGATGACAAATCCTTTTATCCGACATACGGTGACATATGAAAGTTTGTGAACCGGCAGTTTCGACGAGGTGACCACCGTGGGTCTGCGTGAGCGCAAGAAGCAGCGGACTCGGGACGCCCTGATCGACGCGGCCCTCGACCTCTTCCTCAGCAGGGGCTACGAGGCGACGACGATCGATCAGATCGCCGCCGAGGTGGAGGTGTCGCCCAGGACCTTCTTCCGGTACTTCGCCTCAAAAGAGGACGTGGTGCTCTCGCTGACCGCCGGTGAGCAGGAGATCCTCCTCGCCGAGCTGGCCGCGCGCCCGGAGACGGAGCCGCCGTTCACGGCGCTGTGCCAGGCGGTGCGTTCGTTCCTGGGGATCCTACGTGAGGCGGATGATGCGGCGGCGCGCAGGTACCTGCGCTGCCGGAAGGTCGTGCATTCCACGCCCGCCCTGCTCGGCGGCACGATGCGGCTGGTGAAGGAGAACGAACGCAAGCTGGTCGCCGAGGTGGCCCGCAGGCTGGGCGCGGACCCGGGCGAGCCGCTGCCGCGGTTCATCGTGTCGGTCTTCCTCGGTGTGGTGCTCGCCTGCTTCGGCGAGCACACCCTGGACCTCGCCGCGCTTGCCCGGCGGCTGGAGGACCTGCTCACGCTGGCCGAGCGCTCCCTGCGTCCCGGCTGGGACCTGCCCGTACGCCCCGGGGCGGCGCAGCCGGCTCCCGCCACGAGCTGACACCCCGCCCCGCGGCCGCGCCGGGCCCGGGCACGCCAAGGTCGGGCACGCCGAGATCAGGCACGCCGAGATCAGGCACGGAGCCGACCCTACCGATCACCCCGCGCGTCGCACCGCCCCGCGCACCCGGCGGCGCACCCGGGTCGCGGGAGGGGTCGCGGGGGCGGAGCCGTGGGGCCGCTGAATGTTTCATCGAGATGAAGCGGTTCAGGTGAGGACTCACGGCGCGCGATCGCGCTGGTCCGATGGCACGCCCTCGCCGAACCGGTTCAGTGGAGGCAGCGCCGCCGACGGGCCCGCGCGGGCCGTCTCCTGTACGGCCCTCGCCCGCGATGCCTATGGTGCGTTCGGCGCCTGATCGGAGCCGATTCCCCCCACCCGAGGTACAGCATGAAGACACGTCTCATCGCCGCGGGCGCGGCCGTCCTCGCCCTCCTGATGTCGGTGATCGCGATGACCCAGAGCGCGCAGGCCGCGACCGGGCTCCACGTCAGCGGCACAAAGATCCTCGAAGCCAACGGGAACCAGTTCATCATGCGGGGCACCAGCCATGCCCACACCTGGTACCCGAGCCAGACGAAGGCGTTCGCCGACATCAAGTCCCTGGGCGCGAACACCGTACGCGTCGTGCTGAGCGGCGGCCGCTGGCCGGCCAACTCGGCGAGCGACGTCGCCAACGTCATCTCGCTGTGCAAGCAGAACCGGTTAATCTGCGTGCTCGAGAACCACGACACCACCGGCTACGGCGAGCAGGGCGGCGCTTACACGCTCGACCAGGCGGTCGACTACTGGATCGGCCTCAAGAGCGTGCTGACCGGCCAGGAGAACTACATCGTCATCAACATCGGCAACGAGCCGTACGGCAACAACAACGTGTCCGCCTGGACCAGCGCCACCAAGAACGCGATCAGCAGGATGCGGGCGGCCGGGTTCCAGCACCTGCTGATGGTCGACGCGCCGAACTGGGGCCAGGACTGGCAGTTCGTCATGCGCGACAACGCCGCCTCGGTCTTCGACAGCGACCCGCAGAAGAACACCGTCTTCTCGATCCACATGTACGGCGTCTTCGACACGGCGGCCGAGATCACCGGCTACCTCCAGGCGTTCCAGACCGCCGGCCTGCCGCTGGTGATCGGGGAGTTCGGCAACATGCACTCGGACGGCGACCCCGACGAGGACACGATCATGGCCCAGGCCCAGTCGCGGGGGATCGGCTACCTCGGCTGGTCGTGGAGCGGCAACGGCGGCGGCGTCGAGTACCTGGACCAGGTGACGAACTTCGACGTCAACCAGCTCACCTCGTGGGGTCAGCGGCTATTCAACGGCCCCAACGGCATCAAGGCGACCGCCAAGGAGGCGACGATCTACAGCGGCCAGCCGCCGGTGAGCCCCTCCCCCAGCCCGACCACGTCGCCCAGCGCCTCGCCGAGCCCACGAGACGCTCATGA
>JADGHC010000438.1 GCA_019689655.1 Microbispora sp. | reverse complement strand
AGGAATCCCCCACCGATGCACCAGCACCGGCAGACGGGGTTCAAAAACCAAAATGCACTGGCTTTTAGCACACTGTTGAGTTCTCAAGAAACGGACGCGTTCACCGTCACTCGAAACCCACTCGGAGTCCCGAGATCGAGGGCGATTACTTCCATCGGCCAACTCCATAGCGATCGCCGTACCGCAGACCCAGAGGGCCATGCGATCCCGGTCGATGCTCTTGTCAGAGTGACCTGCCCCTTCCCGAGGCAACCACTCCACCTTAAACCTTCGCCCGCATCGCGTCAAACCTCATCGGCCTGGCCGCGCGGCGGACTTCCCGGACTCGGCGCGAGCACCTCGCCTGGGTGGCTGTCGGAGTGGCTTGCCCGCCGGGGTCCGGCCGCCTTCCGGCGTCCCGCTCCCCTCGGGGCGAAGGAAACATTAGGCAACACCGACTCGGCCGTCAAATCACGCCACGATGGACGAAACCCGAGGCCAGAGGGGAAGTTCCGGCATCGGCCGCCGTCACGCCACGGCATTGTTACCTTCGCCACACCGATCCTTGACATGAAACAGCCGCCCGGGCCCGAGGCCGGGGCGGCTGTCCACCATGGCGGGTCAGGCGACCTCGACGCCGCCGATCGTCTTCTTGCCCCTGCGCAGCACGAGGAACCTGCCGTGCAGCAGGTCGTCCGCCGTGGGCACGTACTCCTCGTCGGTGATCTTCGTGTTGTTCAGGTAGGCGCCGCCTTCCTTGACGGCCCGGCGCGCGGCGGACTTCGACTCCACCAGGCCGCTCTGCGCGAGCAGGTCGACGTACGGCGCACCCAGAGAGGGCACGACGGCCTTGGGCACCTCGGCGAGAGCGGACTCCAGGGTGCGGGCGTCCAAATCGGCCAGCGAACCCTGCCCGAACAGCGCGCGCGACGCGGCGACTACCCTGGCCAGCTCGTCGGAGCCGTGGACCAGGGTGGTCAGGTCCTCGGCCAGGGCGCGCTGTGCCTCACGGGCGGCCGGCCGCTCGGCGACGGCCCGCTCCAGCTCCTCGATCTCCTCGCGGGTCCGGAAGGTGAAGACCTTGAGGAACCGCACCACGTCGCGGTCGTCGGCGTTCAGCCAGTACTGGTAGAACGCGTACGGCGAGGTCAGCTCGGGATCGAGCCACACCGACCCGCCGGCCGTCTTGCCGAACTTCGTGCCGTCGGCCTTGGTGATCAGCTTGCCGGTCAGCGCGTGGACGTGCGCTCCCTCCACCCGCCGGATCAGGTCGCAGCCCGCGGTGATGTTGCCCCACTGGTCGCTGCCGCCGACCTGCAACGTGCAACCGTGCCGCCGGTACAGCTCCAGGTAGTCGTTGGCCTGCAGGATCTGGTAGCTGAACTCGGTGTAGCTGAGCCCATCGCCGGCCAGCCGGGCGGAGACCGACTCCCTCGCCAGCATCCGGTTGACGGGGAAGTGCTTGCCGACATCCCTGAGGAAGTCGATCGCCGAGAGGTTCGCGGTCCAGTCGAGGTTGCTGACCAGCATGGCCGAGTTCGGCCCCTCATCGAACGAGAGGAACTTCTCGACCTGCGCCCGAATGCGGGACACCCACTCGGCGACGACGTCGGCGGGGTTGAGCGCGCGCTCGGTGCTGCGGCCGCTCGGGTCGCCGATCAAACCGGTGGCGCCGCCGACCAGGCCGATGGGCCGGTGCCCCGCCCGCTGGAAGCGGGTCAGGATCAGCAGCGTGGCCAGGTTGCCCACGTGCAGCGATGGCGCGGTCGGATCGAAGCCCGAATAGACGGTGATCGGACCATCGGCCAGCGCCTTGCGCAGCGCGTCGATATCGGTCGTCTGCGCGATCACGTCGCGCCACTCGAGCTCGTCGAGGATGTCGGTCATCTCCGACGTCGGCACGAGGTTGCCTGAAGTTGCGGTCACGGTCGTGGCTTTCGCTTATCGATGGTGGAAGTACGGGCTTCCGTACAAGCCTGCCTGATCACGAAACCTTAGCGCCAGTTCATTCCGGCGCGTCAGCTCGTGGTCCGCGCCCGGCGCCGGGGCACGTGTGGCCGGTAGGGCGAGACGGTGGGGTCGCCGTCGATCCAGAACCGCCACGGCGTCTCCGCGCCCGCCGACACACCGGTGCGCGGGCCCGTCCTGACCAGGCTGGACGGCACCGGCCGGCCCTCGTGCACCCGGATCGGACCGCCGGAACAGCAGTCCGTGCCGTTGTGCTCCCGCACCAGGCCGAGCGCCACCGTGAGCCGGGCGGGTCCGCGGGCGAGGTCACGGTCGGGGACCCGCCGCACCAGCCCCTCCATGTCCGGGCCGTCCGCGTGCGGCATGCGGCGGATGCGCGCGGTGTGCACCCCGGCGATCACCTCGCCGGCGCGTAACAGGACGGCCGAGCCGGTGCCCGCGGGCATGCACACGAGGTTCGCGCAGTAGTGCATGCCGTACGTGAAGTAGACGTACAGGTGCCCCGGCGGGCCGAACATGACCGCGTTGCGTGGCGTGCGTCCCCGGTAGGTGTGGGAGGCCGGGTCCTGCCCCGGCCCGCCGTACGCTTCGACCTCGCTCAGCCGCACCGCCACCGACCCGTGCACGATCACGCGGCCGAGCAGGTCGGGGGCGACCTCGTCCGAAGGGCGGTCGAAGAAGTCGCGGCCGAGCGGCGCGCCCGCGACCTCCTCGATCAGCTCTCGTTCGCCCATGCCGCCTGGCCGTCGACGATCTCCCTGAGGGCCGCGATCTGGTCGCGGACGCGGTCGGGCGCGGTGCCGCCGAATGCGCTGCGGGCGGCCAGCGCGCCGTGCACGTTCAGCACGTCGCGGACGCTCGCGCCGGTGGCGTCGACGGCGAAGTACGGCGAGACCTTCGCCAGCTCGTCATCGGTGAGCTCGCCGAGGTCCTTGTCGTTGACCTGGCACCAGACCACGAGGTGGCCGACGGCCTCGTGCGCGTCGCGGAACGGCACCCCGCGGCGGACCAGCAGTTCGGCCAGATCGGTCGCCAGGGCGAAGCCGTCGGGCGCGCTGGCCTCCAGCTTGGCCTTGTTCACCCGCATCGTGGAGATCATGCCCGACACCGCGGGGAGCACCAGGAGCAGGGTGTCGACGGCGTCGAACACCGGCTCCTTGTCCTCCTGCAGGTCGCGGTTGTAGGTGAGGGGCAGGCCCTTGAGAGTGGTCAGCAGCGACATCAGCGAGCCGATCAGGCGGCCGCTCTTGCCCCTGGCCAGCTCGGCGACGTCGGGGTTCTTCTTCTGCGGCATGATCGACGAGCCGGTCGAGTAGGCGTCGTCCACCTCGATCCAGCGGAACTCCTGCGACGCCCACAGCACGATCTCCTCGCCGAGCCGGGAGATGTGCACGCCGATCAGCGCGGCGCAGAACAGGAACTCGGCGGCGAAGTCGCGGTCGGCGACCGCGTCCATCGAGTTGGGCGCGGGAGCGTCGAACCCGAGCTCGGCGGCCACGGCGGCGGGGTCGAGCGGCAGGGAGGACCCGGCCAGCGCGCCGGAGCCGAGCGGCGAGACCGCCGCGCGCCGGTCCCAGTCCCGGAGGCGGTCGACGTCCCTGGTCAGCGCGTGGACGTGGGCGAGGAGCTGGTGGCCGAACGACACGGGCTGGGCGTGCTGCAGGTGCGTCATGCCGGGGGCGGCGACGTCGGCGTTCTCCTCGGCCTGGCTGATCAGCGCCGTCTCCAGCTCGACGAGCCGGGAGACGATCGTGCGGACGTGGTCACGCAGGTAGAGGCGCAGGTCGGTGGCGATCTGGTCGTTGCGGCTGCGGCCGGCGCGGAGCTTGCCGCCCAGCGAGCCGAGCCGTTCGAGGAGGCCGCGCTCCAGCGCCGTGTGCACGTCCTCGTCGGCCACGGTGGGGCGGAACTCCCCCGTGCGGCACGCCCGGTCGAGGTCGTCGAGCGCGCCCAGCATGCGGTCGAGCTCCTCCTGCGTCAGCAGTCCGGCGCGGTGCAGGACGCGCGCGTGCGCGCGCGAGGCCAGCAGGTCGTACGGCGCGAGCCGCCAGTCGAACTGCACGCTCACCGACAGGCGCGTGAGGGCGTCCGAGGGTCCTCCCTCGAACCTGCCGCCCCAGAGCCGCATCGGCTTGTTGTCCGCCACCGTCTTCTCCCTCCGATATTCGTGACCCTGCCGAAAAAGATGACCGCGCGTTCCCGCCCGGGGCCGTCATAGGTGGATCCTTGCGCCTTTTCCGTTTTCCCGGCCGAGCCTTCGGCGCGAATCCTTCACACGGATCCTTTTGCGGGACTAATCCGCGACCTTAGCCGACGTACGCCCCGGTCCCAGCACCGGAACCGGGGCGTTTGCGGCGTGGTTCAGGCCCGGCGGGCGCCCGCGGCGGCGGCCCGCACGCTCAGACGGAGGACGGCCGCCGGCGTGCGCGGCCTCCGGCCCGGCCGTCATGCTTCCTGCTCACCGCCGCCGTGCTCGCGGATCTCCACGGCGACCTTGTTGTGCCTGGTCACGTCGGGCATGCGGCGGCTGGCGAGGTTGAGCAGGGACTCCGCCACCGCCTGTCCCCCCGTGGGGTCCCGGCTGATCACGAGGATCGTGTCGTCGCCGGCCACCGTGCCGAGGATGGACTCCCAGGCCGCGTGGTCGATGGCCGAGGCGAGGAACTGCGCCGCCCCCGGCGGCGTGCGCAGGATCACGAGGTTGGCCGATGCTTCGGCCGACACCAGGAGCTCCTCCGCGATTCTCCGCAACCGCGCGTCCGGGTGCTCCTGGAAACCGTTGCCGGCACCGGTTCGGTAGGGGGGGATTCGTCCCCCTCCCTCACCGGGCAGCGCGTAGACCAGTGTGCCGTCGTCGGCCCGCAGCTTCAGCGCGCCCAGCTCGTCGAGATCGCGGGAGAGCGTGGCCTGGGTGACCTCCACTCCCTGCTCCGCCAGCAGCTTGGCCAGCTCGGGCTGCGAGCGGACCTTGTGCCTGGTGAGCAGCTCCACGATGCGCGCGTGCCGGGCCGCCTTGGTCAGCGGGATGGTCACGATCCCTCCGCACCCCGCGTCGTCAGCCAGTGCAGCAGTGCCTTCTGGGCATGCAGCCGGTTCTCCGCCTGATCCCATACCACGCTCTGCGGCCCGTCGATGACGTCCGCGGCGATCTCCATTCCCCGGTATGCCGGGAGACAGTGAAGCACGATCGCGTCCGGGTCCGCCAATCCGAGCAGGGCCGTGGTCACTTGGTAGGGGGCGAAAGCCACGACCCGCTCGTCCTTGCCGTCCTGGCCCATCGACACCCAGGTGTCGGTCGCGACGACGTGCGCCCCGGTCACCGCGGCCTCCGGATCGCTCACCACCGTGACCGACCCGCCCGTGGCCGCCCCGAGTTCGGCGGCCCCCGGCCCCCCCCGGGGGGGGGGGCGGG
>JADGHC010000437.1 GCA_019689655.1 Microbispora sp. | reverse complement strand
CTAGCGCACGCCTCTCGGGCGGAACTGGACGCTGATGCGGGGGCCGGTCACCCTGGCCGACTTGGGGACCGCGTGCTCCCAGGTGCGCTGGCAGCTCCCGCCCATGACGATCAGGTCGCCGTGGCCCAGCTCGTGCCGCAGCGTCGGGCCTCCCCCGCCGCGCGGGCGCAGCAACAGCGGGCGCGGGGTGCCGAACGACACGATCGCGACCATCGTGTCGTGCGTGCTCCCCCGCCCGATGGTGTCGCCGTGCCAGGCGACGCTGTCCCTGCCGTCGCGGTACAGGCACATCCCGGCCGTACGGAACGGCTCGCCGAGCTCCTCCTCGTAATGGGCGTTGAGCGCGTCCCTGGCCCGGGTCAGCACCGGGTCGGGAAGTTCCTCGTCCTCGTCGTAGAACTTCAGCAGGCGCGGCACGTCCACGACCCGGTCGTACATGTGCCTGCGCTCGGCGTGCCAGGGCACCGCCTCACGCAGGCGTTCGAAGAGCGCGTCGGCCCCCTCGATCCAGTGCGGCCGCAGGTCGATCCAGGCGCCGTGCTCCAGGGGAGTGCGCCGCACCGTCGCGCCGAGCGGTCCGATGCGCGCGCCCTCGCCCAGATCGGGAAAACAATCCAGCAGCGAAGCCTGAAAGACCGTCATGCGGCCATATTAGAACACCTATTCGATCATGCTGTGGCTCGCCGTGCTCGTCACCCCATCTCGACGGTAAGGCCCGGGGGCAGGCCGGTGACGGTGGCGTGGCCCGTCGCGTCCACGGAGACGGTCACCTCGGCTCCGGCCACGCGCAGCCCGCGCGCCGTCAGCGCCCCGAGGGGCGCCCCGGCCATCGGCCGCAGCAGCACCCGCCCGCCCGGCACGTCGGGGTACAGGCCCAGCGCGGCGTGCGCGATCGTCACCGCCGCGGCGGCCGACCACGCCTGGGGACGGCAGGCCGCCGGGTACGGCATGGGCCTGCCGAACGGCCCGACGTTGTCCCCGGCGTACAGCTCGGGCAGCCGGTAACCGAAGGCCTCCCCAGCCGCGAGCAGCCCCTCGGCGAGCCCGGCCGCCTGCGCGGCGAACCCGGCCTTGGCCAGCCCGGCGAGCACGATCGCGGTGTCGTGCGCCCAGATCGAGCCGCAGTGATACGACAGCGGGCTGAAGCCGCGGTCGCCCGACGACATCGTGCGCAGCCCGTAGCCGCCGCTCATCATCGGGGCGGCCAGCAGGTCCGCGACCCGGGCCGTCTCCTCCTCCGACAGCAGGCCGGTGCCGAGCAGATGGCCGATGTTGCTGGTGAGCGCGTCCACCGGCCGTTTGTCGATGTCCAGCGCGAGCGCGGGGAAGCGCCCGTGGGGGCCGTCCACCCAGAACCGGGCGCGGAACCGCTCGGCCAGCGCCTCGGCGTGCTCGTTCCACCGCTCGGCGCCCGGCCGGCCGAACGCCTGCAGCAGCGCCGCCGCGTTCCTGGCCGCCTCGTACGCGTAGCCCTGCACCTCGACGAGCGCGATCGGCGGCTTGGCCTGGCTGCCGTCCCGGAACCGGATGCTGTCGCCGGAGTCCTTCCAGCCCTGGTTGGCCAGCCCCTTGGCCGAGGTGTCGATGTACTCGACGAACCCGTCGCCGTCGGGGTCGGCGTAGTCGGCGAGCCAGCCGAGCGCGGCCTCCATGTTCGGCAGCAGCGCCGCGACCTCGCGCTCGGGCATCCCCCACCGCCAGGCGTCGTGCAAGAGGGTGATCCACAGGGGGGTCGCGTCGATCGTGCCGTAGTAGGCCGCGGGCAGCCGCAGGCCGTTGCCCTCGACGGTGAACTCGTGCCGGCGCAGCTCGTGCATGATCTTTCCCGGCGCCTCGCCGGAGGCGGAGTCCACCCGAGTGCCCTGGCGCCGCGCGAGCGCCCGCAGCGTGCCGGCGGCGAGCTCGGTGCCGAGCGGCAGCAGCATCCGGGCGGCCCAGAGGCTGTCGCGCCCGAAGAGCGTGAGGAACCACGGCACACCGGCGCCGAGGAAGGTGTCCTCGGGCGCGTCGATCTCCGCCAGGCGCAGCGACCGGAGGTCTTCCAGCGACTGGTTCAGCAGCCGGGTGAGCCGCCGGTCGGTGGCGGTGAACTCGGGCCGGCTCCACTCCAGCGCCCTGGTCGGCGTGACGACGACGGCGGCGGGGTCGTCCACGACCACCTCCCAGCGCAGCGTCGCCGTCCCGCCCGGCGGCAGGCTGAGCTCCCAGCGCAGCCGGGCGCCGCCGCCGGTCTCCACGCTGGCGTCCTCGCCCGCGGCGGTGACCCGGATGCCGCCCCTCCGCCACGAGAGGCCGCCGCGGCGCACGCCGTCCGCGTCCTCCTCCGGGCCGTCGGGCTCGGCCGGCGTGGTGTCGCCGCCCGACTTGACCACCTCGATCGGCGCGAAGTCGCAGCCCAGTTCGACGGTGACCGACGCCGTCACGGCCACCGAGGCGGTGGAGGTGATCTCGACGCGCTCGGTCATGCCGCGGGCGCCGACCTCGCGGACGCGTTCGAGCCGCACCGTGGGGTCGGGGTGGGGGTCGCCGAGCCAGCGGGCGAGCGACACGAACCGGGTGCGCCCCGCCTCCTCGTGGACATGCCCGATCGCCTCGGGCTCACGGCCGTTCACCAGCAGCGTCGCCTGCGACAACGCCCGGTGGTCGGCATGGAAGAGCCCCTGGACGCCGAAGGGGCGGATCTGGCCGTCAGCCCCGCTCAGCGCCCCGGTCGGCGCCATGACGGTGCTGACCAGGTCGTGCAGCAGCGGTTGCAGACGGTACGCCGCCCCGGTGGCGGATTCGCCACCCGGGCCGGGCATGGCTCCGACGAGCACCGATGGCCCTCCTGGATCGAATCGCCCCGGCCCTGACCTTGACATGTCGTCGCCGGGGGTGCACATTGCGAAACATTCAGCTTTCGTTTGATCGATCTAATCATGCCTTACTCCTCCTTGAACGTTCAAACCCCCAGAAGGGCACATCATGGCCGATAAGGTGACAATTGCCGACGTAGCTCGGCTCGCCGGCGTGTCACGCCAGACGGTCTCGAACGTCCTGAACGGTCGGAACGTCGTCCGCGAAGAGACCCGGCAACGGGTGCTGCGGGCGGTGGAGGAGCTGGGCTACCGGGTCAACCAGGCGGCCCGTCAGATGCGCACCGGCCGCTCCCGGTTGATCGCCATCCGGATCGAGCCCGACCGCGACGGCATCAACGGCTCGGTGCTCGATCGCTTCCTGCACGGCCTGACCGAGTCGGCCGCCAAGTCCGGCTACCGGGTGCTGCTCTACACTGCCGACGACAACCAAGCCGAGGTCGACACGTTCGAGGACCTGCTCGGCGCCTACGAACCCGACGCGTTCGTGCTGACCAGCACTCATCGCGGCGACCTGCGTACGGCCTGGCTGCTCGACCACAAAGTGCCGTTCGTCACCTTCGGCCGGCCGTGGAGCCCGGGCACCACGCATCCGTGGGTGGACGTGGACGGCGCCGCCGGAACCGCGGCGGCCACCCGCCACCTGCTCGACGCGGGCCACCGCATGATCGGCTTCCTGGGCTGGCCGGCCGGCTCGGGGGTCGGCGACGACCGCCGCGAGGGCTGGGCGCGCACGCTCACCGCGGCGGGAGTGGACCCCACCGGCCTCAGCCGGGCCACCAGCGACGACGTGGCCGACGGCGAGAAGGCCGCCTACGACCTGCTGGGGTCGGATCTCGGGGTGACCGCGCTCGTCTGCGCCAGCGACTCGCTCGCGCTCGGCGCGCTGCACGCCGCCCGCTCCCCCGGGCTCGCCTGGCGGACCGGCAGGAGAGCCGGCAGCGGTGCGGTGGAACGGCCGGTCGCGGTGATCGGCTTCGACGACACACCGGTGGCCAAGGCCGTCGGTCTCACCAGCCTGAACCAGCCCCTGGCGCAGGCCGCCGCGCACTGCGTGGCCATCCTCACAACTTTGCTCGACGGCCAGCCGGACACCGGCAAACCGCCGGCGAACGTGCTGCTCGAACCCTCGCTGGTCATCCGTCAATCGGCGTGAACCGGCGCGTCCCCCCTCAACGAAGATCGGGAATTCTCATGAAGAACACAACCGTACGGATGGCGGTCCTCGGCGCCGCCTGCGCCGCCCTCCTCTCCTCGGCCGCCTGCGGCAGCGGGTTCGACGACAAGGCGGCGGCTCCCGCCCAGAGCAGCGGCCCGGCCGACCTGCAGATCCTCATCGGCTCCTCGGGCGACGCGGAGACCAACGCGGTGAAGGAAGCCGCCGAGGCGTGGGCGAAGAAGACCGGCTCGAAGGCGACCGTGACGCCGGCGCAGGACCTCGCCCAGCAGCTCGGCCAGGCGTTCGCGGGCGACAACCCGCCGGACGTGTTCTACGTGGACGCCTCCCGGTTCGCCGACTACGCCAGCGTCGGCGCGCTGGAACCGTACGCCGACAAGCTGTCCGACGCGTCGGACTTCTATCCGAGCCTGCGCGCCACGTTCACCTACAACGGCACGTTCTACTGCGCGCCGAAGGACTTCTCCACCCTCGCCCTGGTGATCAACGACGACATGTGGGCGAAGGCCGGCCTGGGCGAGGGAGACGTGCCGACGACGTGGGACCAGCTCCGGGCGGTGAGCGAGAAGATCAAGGCCAAGGGCATGACGCCGCTCGCGGTCGCCGACACCCGCGACCGGATCGGCGCGTTCATGGTGCAGGCGGGCGGCTGGATCGTCAGCTCCGACGGCAAGCAGGCGACGGGGGACAGCCCGGAGAACCTCGAGGCGCTCCAGTTCGTCCAGTCGCTGCTCAAGGACAAGCTCGCCATGTTCCCCAGCCAGCTCGACGCGGGCTGGGGCGGTGAGGCGTTCGGCAAGGGCAAGGCCGTGATGACCATCGAGGGCAACTGGATCAAGGGCGCCCTGAAGGCCGACTTCCCCGACGTGAAGTACAGCGTGCACGAGCTGCCGGCCGGCCCCAAGGGCAAGGGCACGCTGTCGTTCACCAACTGCTGGGGCATCTCGGCCAAGAGCAAGTACAAGCAGCAGGCGATCGATTTCGTCGAGGCGATGACCACCGTCGACCAGCAGATGGCCTTCGCCCGCGCCTTCGGCGTCATGCCTTCCCGGCAGTCCGCGAAGGACGCCTACACCAAGGAGTTCCCCGCCGACGCCCCGTTCGTCGACGGCGCCGACTACGCGCAGGGCCCGGTGAACGCGCCGAAGATGGACAGCGTCCTGGCCGACTTCGACACCGGCATCCAGAAGCTCGCCTCCAGCGACCCGAAGGCGCTGCTGGAGCGGCTGCAGAAGAACACCGAGGCCGCCCTCGGCTAGACGCGAGACGGAGCGTGGGGCCCGGGGGGGGGGCCCGGGCCCCCCCCCCCCCCCGGGGGGGGGGGGGGGTTTAACAAAAGAAG
>JADGHC010000436.1 GCA_019689655.1 Microbispora sp. | reverse complement strand
GGTAGCCGTCCATGAGGAGCACGGCCTGCGTCGGCGCGATCGTGACCGCGAAGAACCCGAGCCCGAAGACGACGATTCTCCGAGCCGGCCGCACCAGCAGCAAGGCGATGGCCACGGCCGCGAGCACCAGCGGGAAAACGTACAGGTACCAGGGAAAGGGCTTGTCGGGATAGGCGTAGGCGAGGGACAGGTGGAACGGGTAGACCGCCTGCACCAGGTGGTTGACCAACGCCGAACAGGTCACCAGGATCCGGTCGGCGATGGTGTACCCGTGTTGCGGGACCACGTCCTGCCGTACGTTCAGCGCGACGAGCACGGTCGCCGTGGCGACGGCGAAAAACGGGATCTTCTCCAGGAACATCCGCCGGCTCGGCCGGCGGCCCTGCGTGTAATCCAGCAGGAACAGCACCAGGGGAAGCGCGGCGGCGGTCGACTTGGACAGCGCGGCCAGCCCGGACAAGACCACGGACAGGGCCAGCGGCCGCCACCGCGATGACTCGGTGTAACGCAGATAAACCAGGAGCGCGGCCAGGGAGAAGAGCGTGGCCAGCAGATTGCTGCGGGCGGAGATCCAGGCGACCGTGTCGACGTTCACGGGATGGATCGCGAACGCCGCCGCGACGAAGCAGGCCGGGAAAACTCGCCCGGTGAGCCGCCGGAACAGCAGGAACGCCACCACCACATTGGCCAGGTGCAGGACCAGATTCGTGAAGTGGTACATGCCGATCGCGCCGCGGCCGAACAGATAATCGATCGCGTACGACACGTACACCAGCGGCGTGTACATGAACTGCAGCGGCGTGGTGAACCAGTGCCCGATGTTGGCCGCGCTGAACTCCCGGATGGAGACGTTGTCCACCACGCTCTCGGGATCATCGAAATAGATGAAGCCGTTGCCGAGGGCGTTGGCGTGCACGGCGAAGGCCCCCGCGACGATCAGCAGCACAATCCGCCATTGCGGGGCGGCGTTGCGCGTTCTGGTCGTGGGCTTTCGCGCGGCGGCATAACGAGCGCCGCGGCGGACGGCCGGCCGAGCGGGCGTCATTCACGCGCCTCCAGGTGGCGTCGTCGCTGTCGAGCGTCCCGGTCCCGCCGGCGTTCGTCCGCCGGCCTTCTGCCCGCGGAACCGCCCTGGCGCCCGCCCGGGCCGTACGGCTCGGGGAGTACGGATCACCGGGCGGACTTTCCCGGAAATCACGGACCGCCTCGGAATGTACGCCGCACCGATCGAACCCGGTATCGGCCGCGGTCCGCTCCGCCGGGCGGAGGGGCCTGATCAGGCACGTTCGGGATCGCCGAATGAAAGGATCAAAGCGGCGGCCGCCCGTGGTCCGCCGGCCCGGGCCCGCGGCTCAGTTCGACGGCCGAGGGCTCATTCGGCGTCGAGCGCGGCGAGCGCACGGTGCGTGACATCGGGCGGGGCCGCGGCGATCACCCGGTCGAGCGCGCTCAGGGATGTCTGCAGGTCCGCGATCGACCGCGTGATCCTGTCCCGTTCCCGGTGCAGGTCGGCGACCAGGTCCGAGCAGGTCGGGACCAGTCGGTCGCCGTCGTCGCTCGCGCCAGGTCTTGTCACCCCGGGGAACCGGTTTGCCGCGGTCGGCCAATTCCCGTGCGTGGGCAGCTCGCTCGTACATGTCTTTGCGGCCCTGCGGATCTTTGACCGAATCGCACGCGATCAGCCACCAGGTGTGGATGAACTCGTTCAACCGGCCGAGGTCCAGACTCGCGCGGACCTCAGCCCTCACCCAAGGCCTTCGTGCGAGCGGCCTTCGCCTCCTCGCCCATCAGGTAATGCACGGTCGCGCCCGGCAGGGTGGGCAGCGCGGCCCAGTGGGTGATCGGGTCGTCACAGACCCGGGGGTCGTCGTCCTCCCGGCCGCAGGGCAGGCGGATAACGCCGTCAGAGTCGACGAAGCAGTCGCGATACTCGCGCCCGTCCTCAGTGCAGTGGCGGCTGGTGAAATACATCGGCCGCACCAGCCAGAACTCTTGGCCGGCGCCCGGATCGTCGGCATCGTCAGACGGGAAACGGCCCGTGATCGCGGCGGCAACGGGCATTCCGTCTTCCGGCAGCCTCTGCCGTGAGTCGACCCACTCCACCTCCGTGCGCATGTTCATCCCCGCTCCGATCTTCCGTCAGGTACGGGGGCCATTTTCGCATTCGCTCCTCGCGATCGTTTACTTTCTATTTCGCGTTCCTCGAACATGCGGAGCAGAAGGGCGGCAGGGCCCCTGTCGCAACAACGCCCGCGGCCTCCTCTTTGGCTGTAATCAGGTCCGGCAGCACAAACGTCAGAACTTTGCCCGTAAGCTCGGACGCGATCGCTGGCGGGAGTTGAACCGCGGACTGTGGATCACGCCGAAGGAACGAGTGGCGACCTTGGCATGCATTGGCTCTATACTTTCTGGCCTGGCTGCCGTTGCGGCGGTCATTCTTGATCGGGGCTAATCACCTGCGCAGCACCTTCAACGCCAGGTGCCATGGGAAGGTCTCCAGTCGGTCAGTACCTCCACTCGGCGGATGCGGCTCAAACTGACCGGGCCCCAGGAGCAGATCAACACCCTCACTGCGCAGCGAGTCGATGCTGAGGCGGAAGGGCTTGCGAGCAGCAAGAGCGCTGTTCACAAAGGGGAGGACGACGACGGGGATGCCGAGGCCTGGGGCTTCGGCGAGCAGGCCGAGGGCGTAGGTGTCGGCGATGCCTTGGGCGAACTTATTGATGGTGTTGTAGGTCGCGGGGGCGACGATGATGGCGTCTGCCCTCGGCGGCCTGGGGTCGCCGGGTTTACGGTACTGGCTGCGGACAGGACGGCCGGTCTGCTTCTCCAGGGCGGGGACGTCGATGAAATCCAGCGCGTTCGGGGTGGCGACGATCTGGACGGTCCATCCGTCGTCTTGCGCCATCGTGACGAGCTTGCCGACGTCCCCAGCGGGTCCTGCGGCACAGACGATGATGTACAGCACCTTGCCGGTGTTGGTCACGCGGTGACTCCCAGGGACTGGGCATACTCTCGGGCTTCGCGGCGGATGCTGACCGGCGCGGTGGCGAGGATGTCGCGGACCAGCCGATGAGTGGCGGGTCTGGTGGTGATTTCCTCGGGGGCGATGTCTCCGGCCGCGCGCAGGACGTAGAGGGCGCGGTCGTGTTTCCCCCAGGCGAGGAATGCGCGGGAGGTGTCAAGAAGGGCGGTCGCCTTGCGTTCGTTGACAGGAAGTGCGCTGATGTCGATCCTGCGGGCGTTCTCGATCGCGGTTCCCGCGTCGCCGAGGGAGAGGGCGATGTTCACGCGGTGGCACAGGACGTTGTTCGGCCCGAACGCGGTCCACATGTGGTTGCCGTCGTAGCCGAGTCGCCGGCCTGCGTCCTCGGCCTCGTCCAGGAGTTCGGCGGCGGTGTGCCGGTTGCCGTGTTGGGCTGCGGCGACGGCCCCACGCAGCAGAAGCGTCCCGTACACCGACAGGTCGTTCGGAGACGGCTGGGACAGGGCGGCGTTCAGGCGTTGAGCGGCACTGCTCGCCACGCCGGTGGCGGCCCCATGGTGGCCGCCGTCCATGAGGGCGTGGGTGATGATGCGGGCGCTTGAGGCCATCATCAGCGGGCTCTCGCTGGCCTCGGCGGCGTGGACGCTGCGGTCGGCGGCGAGCCAGGCGAGGCCCTTGTCCTCCTGTTTGAGCAGGATGGAGGCGGCCACGTGATGTGCCCCGGCGGACAGGGCGTACGCCTTGAGCCGGACGTCCCCGTCGAGCGTGGCGCACGCGAGGCGCAGGGAGCGGATCAGCGCGGGAAGCATCGACGCGACCTCGGAGTAACGGCACGCCTGGTAGGTGCGCTTCGCATTGGCAACAGCGGCGGCGAGCTGCGGCAACTCCGGAAGCGGGGAGTCGGCGGCCGGGTATTCGGTGAGGGCTGCGGCGAGATCGTCACCGGCTGCGGCTTCCTCGTCGCGGGTGAGGGTTTGGGCCACCACGGCACTGAACAGGGCGGCCCCCGCGAGGCCGACGAAGTCACGACGTCGCACTTCGGTCTCGTCCTCTCCATGTGGGACGAGATCAACGGTAGGCGGCGGACCTGTCGGATGGGGATCCTGCCGTGGGATGAAAGCGGCTGCCAGATCTCGGGGAGCAAGGCCGAGAGCCATGCGGGCCTGGTCGGGCATGTGCAGGCCGTCGGCGATGCGCTCGAACACCTCCAGGGCGGTGACCTGCTGGTTCCCGCTCATGATGGCGCTGACCTTGCCCTGGCTGTAGCCGGTCAGGCTGCCGATGGCGGTCTGGCTCAAGCCGCCGTACTGGCGGACGAGGCGGAAGACCGCGCCGATATCGCGGGTCTTCAGCGCGGCGAGCATGTCGGGGCGGTGCCATAGCGAGGCGGGGACCTCGTATGGCTCGGCCAAGCGTGGCGGCATCCGCGGGCTTTCCCTTCGCACCGAGCTGGCTACGGAAAGTGGCTTCCACTGCTACGTGCTCTTGACCTACCCCGTCAAGGGATGCCATGCGGGGATGGGCTGGCGGAACGAGAATTCCGACCCTTGATCCCATGGTTACGGAGATGGACAGATGCGGAGCCTGCCGGGAGAAGTGCCGGCGGTTCGTCCGAAAGTCATCGGCCGATACCCGGCTCCGGCTCGACGGCGGTGTGGCCATGGGATCGGCGGCTGAGTACTTCGATTCGCCCGGGTTCCCGTACATCGGCGGCGGCGTGATGAGCACCGATCGGCTCGTTTACCCTCAGCGGGCCCCGGCCGTCACCGCTGCCCACTGTGCCGAGGGACTGCGTGTGGAACTGGAGCAGTACGGCGTCGCCGCAGACGTGCACGAAGGGTACGGGCTTGCGCTGGTGTCGGTCTGGGTCGAGCTGGTCGTGTGGACCGACGGCCGCTGGTTCCGCTGGCGCTCGGGCCGTACCTCGACCAGCGGGCGGCCAGTCTACGCCTTCGCTCCGGCCTCCGACGTCGCCACCGCCGCACGCCGGGTGGCGCATCGCTACCGGCAACTGCGCCGTATCTACCCTTGCTCGCCGTACCTCGCCGATGAGGGCTCGTGAACGATCCAGAGGAACCGAACCGCCTGCACAGCGCGCACGTCCCCATTCGACGGGGCGACTACCGGAAGCTGGAGTGGTGGAAGCCGACACCAACGCATCGCGTCCTGGTGCTGGCCTGGACATGCGACCGTCAGGCACGGTTCTACGAGTTGTGCCAGTCGGGCGGTGCCGCTTTCATCCGGCGCATTGTGCAGAACGAGGACGCCCTCGAGATCAGCGAGACCCACCGTTGGCGGGTGGGGCAGGGCTGGGAAATCTGGGCGGCGCCGCTGACCGGCCAAGTCCGATAGGCGGGCGCGGGGGCAGACCACAAAACGACCACTTAAGTCC
>JADGHC010000435.1 GCA_019689655.1 Microbispora sp. | reverse complement strand
GCCCACCCCCGCCCCCTGGGGCGGGCACCGGCATGTCCGCACCCCGCAGCCCGTACGCCGCGTGCCTGCAGCCGGTGCGCAGATCTCAGTACAGTGGCGGGGTGTCGGTTGAGCAGGCGGGCGGCGCGCGGGTGGACCTGTGGATCTGGTCGGTACGGCTGACCAAGACTCGTTCGATCGCATCCGACGCCTGCCGGGGCGGTCACGTCAGAGTCAACGGGGTGCGGGTCAAGCCCGCGCACATCGTGCGGGTCGGTGACGAGATCCGGCTGCGGCACGAGGGGCGGGAACGCATCGTGGTCGTCTCCCGCATCATCACCAAGCGCGTCGGCGCCCCGGTGGCCGCCGAGTGCTACATCGACAAGAGCCCGCCGCCTCCGCCGCGCGAGGAGGCCATGCCGGTGGCCGTACGGGCCCGCGGCGCGGGGCGTCCCACCAAACGCGAGCGGCGCAGCATCGACAGACTGCTCGGGCGCCCGGCGCCGGACCGGCGGGACCGCCGCAGACGCGCGGACTGAACGGCCGCCCGCCCTGCCCGCACCGGACGGCCCGCGCACGGATCCCGGCGACGACGCCCCCGGTTCCGGCTCCGCCGGGGTCCGGGACGACGACGAGACGGACGAGGACCGGACCTCCGCCGCGCGAGCTTCCGGCCGGCATTCCGCGGTCGCCGGACGATCGCGGACAGGCCACAACAGAGGCACTGAAACTTTCACTTCCCGCGCCGATTCCGGCACGGCCCGGCCCGAATGCCCACACCACCCGATCGCGGCATCCGGTCCGAAGCGCCCGGGAGCAGCCCGAACGGACGGTTCGGGTCCGGCCTCGAGCGGGATGTGCACGCGGTTTCACCGCGTGCGCCCGCGACCGGGCGAGCAGGAGGAACTCCGGCGCCGGCGGCCGGGGGTCCTTGACGCCCCGGGAACCGGCGCTGACACTGAGCGGCGATTCCCGGTGAACGACGGCGTAAGCGAGGGCGTTTCCGCAGCTGCGTTTGTTAACGCTCACATCGAGATCCGCAGTCCGCACGAGAGGCACCACCCATGGACACCTCCGCACGTTCTCCCGCAGGGCACCGCCGCATCCTCGCCCTGGTGCTGCTGGCGCTGCTCGCGATCTGTCCATCCGTCGTGTCCGCCGGCCCGGCCCACGCGGCGAGCATCGACACGAGCGCGTGGTACGTGCTGGTCAACCGGCACAGCGGCAAGGCGCTGGACGTCTACAACCTGGCGACGAACGACGGCGCGCCGCTGGTGCAGTGGTCCCGCAACGACGGCGCCAACCAGCAGTGGCAGTTCGTCGACTCCGGCGGCGGCTACTACCGGCTCAAGGCCCGCCACAGCGGCAAGGTCGTCGACATCTCCGGCCGCTCCACCGCCGACGGCGCCGACGTCATCCAGTACACCGACAAGAACGCCGCCAACCAGCAGTTCCGCGTCGTCGACACCGACAGCGGCTACGTCAAGCTGATCAACCGCAACAGCGGCAAGGCCCTCGAAGTGTGGGAGTGGTCCACCGCGGACGGCGGCAGGATCTCGCAGTACACCGACCTGAACGGCGCCAACCAGCAGTGGCAGCTCGTCAAGCTCGGCGGCTCGGGCACCCCGACGACGCCGCCCGCCTCCTACCCCAACCCCGGGGTGGTCAACGGCGACGTCACCGTGCACGACCCGGAGGTGACCAAGAAGCCGGACGGCACCTACCTGCTCGCCTACACCGGCGACGGCATCCAGCTCAAGACCTCCGCCGACCGGACCACCTGGCGCAACGCGGGCGCGGCGTTCCCCGGCGGGGTCCCCTGGGCGTACGGCTACACCGGCAACAGCAACACCCTGTGGGCGCCGGACATCACCTACGTCAACGGCAAGTACTACATGTACTACGCGGCCTCGACGTTCGGCTCGAACCACTCGGGCATCTTCCTGGCCACCAGCACGACCGGCGCGTCGGGGTCGTGGACCAACCAGGGGCTGGTCATCGAGTCGAACACCTCCGACAACTGGAACGCCATCGACCCCAACCTCGTCATCGACGACCAGGGCCGCTGGTGGCTCGACTTCGGCTCGTTCTGGTCGGGGATCAAGATGATCCAGCTCGACCCGGCGACCGGAAAGCGCCTGGACTCCACGATCCGCAGCATCGCGGGCCGCAACGGCGGCGCGATCGAGGCGCCGTTCATCTACCGGCACGGCGGCTACTACTACCTGTTCGTGTCGTTCGACCTGTGCTGCCGGGGTGCGTCCAGCACGTACCGGATCATGGTGGGCCGCTCGACCTCGGTCACCGGCCCGTACGTCGACCGCAACGGGACGGCGATGACCTCCGGTGGCGGGACGGAGATCCTGGCCGGGCACGGAAGCATCCACGGCCCCGGGCACGAGGCCGTCCTGCCGGACAACGACGGCGACATCCTCTTCTACCACTGGTACGCCGACGACGGCTCCTCCCGCCTCGGCATCAACAAGCTCGGCTGGGACGGCGCGGGCTGGCCCTTCGTCTACTGAGGCGGCCCTCGTCTACTGAATAGGCGCTCGTCTGCTGAATAGGCGCTCGTCTGCTGAGCAGGCCCTCGCCGGCCGAGCCCGGCCCCCGCCCCGGAGTCCGTCGCCGCACCCGGGGCGGGGGCCGCACCCCCCGAAAAGTGGTTCAGTCCTTCACGGCGCCCGCGGTGACCCCGGCGGCGACGTAGCGCTGGGCGATGACGAGGAGCACGGCCGCCGGGACGGAGGCGACGACCGCGGTCGCCATGATGGCGTTCCACTGCTGGTTGTTGTTGCCGATGTAGTGGTAGATGCCGAGCGTGATCGGCTGGTGCCCGCCGCCCTGATCGAGGGTGGAGGCGAAGACGAAGTCCGACCAGGCCCACAGGAACGCGAACAGTGACACGGTGATGACCGCGTTGCGGCTGACCGGCAGCACGATCGACCAGAACGTGCGCAGCGCGCCCGCGCCCGACGCGACCGGTATCGCCCGGACGCCGACAGGGCGCTCGCCCATGCGGACGGCTCACCGTGCGGGGATCGCGGTGCCGGTTGCCGACGCCACCCGCACCGGCTTCTGGTCGCGGGCGAAGCCGCAGGTGATTCGCCCTGCGGGGCTCCCAAGGCCGTCAGCGGCCGACGCGACCGGCATCGCCTTCACGTCGTCGGGTTGGCGACGGTCGTCCGTACGGACGGCGCGCCGCGCGGCTTTCGCGGGGCCGACCGCCGATGCGGCCAGGACCGCCTGCGCGCCGCCGATCCGGCGGCAATCGTCCATTCAGGGCGCTCGCCAGGCCAGGGGTCGCGGGGTGGTCAGCGGCGGGCGATGCGGACGCGCCACTCCTCGGGGCCGGTGGCGAGGTACTCCCACTCGAACTCGCCGGTGTGCTCGGCGGCGAACTGGTAGTAGAGCGGCTTGGGGTCGTGGTCGTTGACCAGGACGAAGGCCTCGCCGGGGGCGAGGGCGGCGTAGGTGGCGAAGATCTCTTCGTGGCGGCGGCGGTGGGGGAGGCGGCGTACGTCGAGTTCGCCGTCGACCAGTTCGGCGGTGGCGTTCGGGGTGCCGGAGGTGCCGTGGCCGCCGCAGGCGCACTGGTGGGCGGGAGCGCTCTGGGCATGCCCATGACCGTGACCGTGGCCGTGGCCGCCGCAGGCGCAGGAGTGGGCGTCGGCGTGGTCGTGGGGCTGCTCGCCGAGGATCTCGTGCATGCCGTCGAGCAGCGTGGCGAGGTCGACGCCGGCGTCCACGAGGGCGGGCAGCAGGATGTCGTTCTCCTTGCGCAGGTGGACCTGGAACAGGACGTCGAGCGCGGTGGCCGCACCCGCGATGTCGCCGTTCGTCCCGGCCTCCTCCAGTTCGGAGACGAGGGCGCGCAGGACGGCGTGCTCGTCCGTCATCGCCTTCACCAGCAGGCGGGTCTCGGGCAGGTCGGCACCCGCGGCGTACAGGGTCGCCTCCTCGGCGAGCGCGTGCGGCAGCACCTCCTTGGTGCAGAACGCCACCAGGCGGGCCCGGCGTGGGTACGGCGAGGCGAGCCGGTCGATGTCGCGGCGGAGGGTGAGCGCGTGCTGGGCCATCGTCTCGCCGAGCCGGCGGTGGTGGTCGCGGATCGCCTGGAGCGTCGCGTCCTGCGCGGACGATTCCCGGGCGGCCGTCGCGGCCGTGGTGTGAGCGGTCATGGTGGGCTCCTCTCCCGGCTGTGACTGGCGCCGGGTTCTCCAGGGTAGTTTTTACGACGCACATTGTATTTACAACGTGGATCGTGCAAAATCAACGTGTGAGCGAGCACAGCGGCGAACACGCGTCATCGATCGACCCGCGCGCCCACCGGGTGCTGGCGGACGTGAGCCGGGTGGCGGTCCTGGAGACCCTGCGCCGGGCCGGTCGCCCCCTGTCCATCCCGGACATCGCCGCCGAGGTCGGCCTGCACCCCAACACGGTGCGCGCCCACCTCGCCCTGCTCGTCGAACACGGCTACGCCGTCGGCCGCACCGAGGAACGCGAACGCCCCGGCCGCCCCCGCCTCCTCTACACGGCCGCGGCCCTGCCCGGCGTGGAGGAGCCGGGCGACGGGGAGCGGCGCAACTACCGGCTGCTCGCCGAGGTCCTGATCACGTACCTGAGCGGAGCCGACGGCCCCGGCGGCGGTGCCGCCGCACTCGCCGCGGGCCGCGCGTACGGCCACCGCATCGTTCACGGTGACGCACCCCACGCCCTCTCCGGCCCAGGGTCCATTGATCTTTCCGGCCACCGAGCCGGACGCGACGAACCGTCCACAACCCCCGCAGAAAACAGTGACGGCTCCGGCCCCGGACCGAGCCACACGATCGGCTCCGGGCGGGGCAAGGCGGCCGACGCCGGCTGCGCCGGTCTGTCCATGGTTGGCGCGGAGCATGGAGACGGCCCCGGTCCCGTGGCCGACGCCGGGCAGGGCGGCGCGTCCGGCGCGGTCCCGCAAGCCGGTGCGGATGTGGCAGTCGAGCGGGTCGTCGCGCTGCTCGATGAGGCCGGTTTCGCGCCCCGGCTCGCCCCGGACGGGTCGCACATCGATCTGCACCGCTGCCCGTTCCATGAGCTTGCCGAGGCGAATCCCGAGGTCGTGTGCGGCGTGCACCTCGGTCTGATGCAGGGGGCGCTGGCCGATCTGGGTGCGCCGATCACCGCGACGTCGCTGCGGCCGTTCGTGCGTCCCGGCGTCTGCGTCGCCACGCTCGGGCCTGGAGGTGAAGAAGAGCGATGAAGCCCGCCCCGACGCCCGTCTCTCCGCTCCAGACCGGTGGAAGCACGACCGGCGGACCGGGAATGAGACCGTGACCGCCGGTCCGCATCAGGTGGCGCAGTCCGGGCGGGGCGTCGCGGCCGGGCGGCTGCCGTTGCTGGCCGGGGGCACGTTGGCGC
>JADGHC010000434.1 GCA_019689655.1 Microbispora sp. | reverse complement strand
GCACCGGACGAGGGGACGCTGCCCACTCAGCGGCTCGGGCAGGAGTTCCACAACCTCGCCACCGCCGTCGCCGAGCGCGCCCTGTCCCGGGTCGCCGAGAAGATCGACGGCCTGGCCGGTCGGCTCACCGATTATGTGGAGCACGGCGACTCCGGGCTGTTCGGCGCGCTTACCGGGAAACGGGGCGGCGGCCGGGAAGCCCTCGGTGGCCTGCTCGGCGGCCTCACCCGCGGCCGGGACGCCAGGGGACTGCTCAAGGCGGCGGCCGAGCGGTTCGGGAGCGGCGGCGGCCTGCTCGGCGCCGTCACGAGTGCTCTCAGCGAGGACGGCGGCGGTGGCCACCCCGTACGCGCGGCCCTCATGGCGTACGGCAAGGAGAAGATCAAGGGCCTGTTCGGCGGGGGCGGCGGTGCGGGCAAGGGCCGCCAGGGCAAGAAGCTCAAGGTCACCAACATCGTCGAGTCGATCGACATCGGCGCGCCCCTCCGCCTGGTCTACAACCAGTGGACGCAGTTCGAGGACTTCCCGAGCTTCATGAAGAAGGTCGAGACCGTCGAGCAGAAGTCCGACGAGAAGCTCGGGTGGAAGGCGCAGGTCTTCTGGTCTCACCGCGTCTGGGACTCGACCATCATCGAGCAGGTGCCCGACCGCAGGATCATCTGGCGGTCGGAAGGCCCGAAGGGCTTCCCGGACGGCTCGGTGACCTTCCACGAGATCACCCCCGACCTGACCCGCGTGCTGCTCGTCATCGAGTACCACCCGCAGGGCTTCTTCGAGCGCGTCGGCAACCTGTGGCGGGCCCAGGGCCGCCGGGTCCGGCTGGAGCTGAAGCACTTCAGGCGGCACGTGATGACCAACGCCCTGCTGCGCCCCGACGAGATCGAGGGCTGGCGGGGCGAGATCCGCGACAGCGAGGTCGTCAAGGACCACGAGACCGCGCTGCGGGAAGAGCGCGAACGAAACCAAGAGGCCCCCGAGGCTGCCGAGGCCACCGAAGCGCCGCAGGAGGAGCCATATGAGGAGCCGTACGAGGAGGAGGCCGAGGAGGAGCCGTACGAGGAGGAAGAAGAGGAGCCCGAGCGGACGCGCAGGCCCGCGTACGCGGGCAGCCGGACCAGACCGGCGGCCACCCGGAGGCGTACGGCCGAAGCGGAAGCACCCGCGGCCGAGCCGAAGGGACGCGGCACGCGGCCGCCGGCCAGGCGGCGCACGGCGGAGGCCGGGCAGGGCGAGGGCGAACGACCTCGCAGCGGCACGCAGGCCCGCGGCGGCGAGGAGACCGAGGAGACGGGCGAGCCCGCGGAGCCGGTGCGCCGCCCGCTCGTCCGGCGCCGCCGCCCTCCGGACGACAACACGTGACCGCCCGCCCCCACGCCGGACGGCGGCGGGCGGGGCGGGTGACCGGACCGAGGAGGGGAATCGCATGACGGTAGCCGTTCCACCGGCGGGTGGCGGCGGATTGCCGGGCCGGTCGTCGGGATCGGGCCTGGCCGACGTCATCGACACGATCCTGGACAAGGGCCTCGTGATCGACGCCTACGTACGGGTCTCGCTGGTCGGCATCGAGATCCTCACGATCGACGTACGCGTGGTCATCGCGAGTGTCGACACCTATCTCCGCTTCGCCGAGGCGGTGAACCGGCTGGACCTGGCGTCCCAGAAGCAGGGGCTGCCCGACCTCCTGTCGAGCGCGCCCCAGAGCGTCGCCCGCGGCAAGACCAAGGGCGTGGTCCAGGGCGTGCTGGAAGCGGCCGGAGAGAAGCTGCAGGACATCCGGGAGAGCTACGCGGACGAGCCCGCCCCGCGTACCCGCCGGCGCCGACGGGAGGAGGACTGAGATGACGGGCTCCACCAGGCAGTCCGGGACGGGTGACCGGGCCGGGGCTCCCCCGCGCAACACCGGGTGCTACGTGTACGGCATCCTCCCGGAGGACGTGGAGATCAGCGAGGACGCCGTCGGAGTGGGCGACCCGCCCGCCCGGGTCACGATCGTCAGACATGGCGAGATCGGCGCTTTGATCAGCGACGTCGACGTGGACCGCCCGCTCGGCCGCGCCCAGGATCTGGTGGCCCACGAGCGGCTGCTCGACGAGGTCGCGGCCGAGGTTCCCGTGCTGCCCCTGCGGTTCGGCGCCGTGATGACCACGCCCGAGGCGGTCGTGGAGGAGCTGCTGGCCCCGCACCACGACTCGTTCGCGGCGGCGCTGAAGCAGATGGAGGGGCGGACACAGTACGTGCTCAAAGCGCGGTACGCCGAGCAGCCGGTGCTGCTCGAGGTGCTGACGGAGAACGCCGAGGCGAAGGCGCTGCGCGAGCGGATCAGGCAGCTGCCGGAAGAGGTGACGCGCAACGAACGGATCCGGCTCGGCGAGCTGATCACCCAGATCATCGCCGCGAAGCGGGAGGCCGACACCCGGGCGGTCGTCGAACGCTTCGAGTCCTGCACCGTCGGCACGGTGGTCCGGGACCCCAGCCACGAACGGGACGCCGCACACGTCGCGTTCCTCGTGGAGAACGACCGCGCGGCCGACTTCGAACGGGCCGTCGGCGAGCTGCGCTCCGAGTGGGGAGATCGGGTCGACGTTCGCCTGCTCGGTCCGATGGCTCCGTACGACTTCGTCACCACCTGACTGATGAGAGGAGGCCGCCGTGGGACTGATCAGCATGCTGTTCACCTGGCCGCTCGCCCCGGTCCGCGGCGTCATCCGGCTGGGCGAGCTGATCCAGCAGCAGGTCGAGCATGAGCTGAGGAATCCGGCGGCGGTGCGGCGGCGGCTGGAGGCCATCGAGGAGGCCAGGCGCTCCGGCCAGATCTCCGAAGAGGAGGAGGCCCAGGCCGTGGAGGAGATTCTCCGGCTCATGAGCGGCCCGCGGAGGGGGTGACGTCGCATGCCTCCCCGGCGGAAAGGCCGTTACGAAGAGGACGCCGCGCCGTACGACCGGCGGACCTCCTCCGGCGTGCCCGTCGAGGAGGACGGGCCGTACGACGAGTCCGAGGACGAATACGACGACGAATACGGGGGCGAATACGAGGACGAGGACGAGCACGGGCCGCGCCGGCGGAGGACGGCGCTGAACGCGGTGTCCGCCGGCCGGCTCGGCCTGCGCTACATCGCGGATCTGACCGCCAAGGACACCGAGGGGGTGACCCTGGTGGAACCCGTGGAGGACGGCTGGGTGGTGAACATCGAGGTCGTCGAGGACCGCAGAATCCCGTCCACCAGCGACATGCTTTCGATCTTCGAGTGCCGGCTCGACGACGAGGGAAACCTCATGTCCTACCGGCGCATCCGGACCTACCGGCGCGGCACCGGCGCCTCCGGCGGTGCGCCATGACCGATCCCCGGGCGCGTCCCGTGCTGCGCGAGTCATACGGGTCATACGGGTCATACGGGCCGCCGGCCGTCTCCGGGCGGGAGTCGACCAACCTGGGCGACATCCTGGAGCGCGTGCTCGACCGCGGCATCGTGATCGCGGGCGACATCCGGGTGAACCTGCTGGAGATCGAGCTGCTGACGATCAAACTGCGGCTGGTCATCGCCTCGGTCGACACCGCGCGGGAGATCGGCATCGACTGGTGGGAGCGCGATCCGTGGCTCAGCGGCAAGGACCGCGAGCTGGTCGAGGAGAACCGGCGGCTGCGCGAGCGGCTGAGCGCGGTCGAGGAGCGCCTGCTCGCCTGGGAGGAACGCACGGAGCTGCAGCCGGGCGAGCGGGCAGACCAGCGGCCGGGCGAGCAGCGGACCGAGCGGGCGGACCGGCGGCCGGGCGAGCGGCGAGGCGATCGACAGGCCGAGGCCCGCACCCGGCGGCCCGGACCGGAAACGGAGCCCCGCCATGAGTGAGAACCGGCCCACCACCCACGCCACACCGCCGCGGCGCGCCGGCGAGGTGCGCCGGGCGATCCGGGAGGCGGTGACGCAGACCGGCCGGGCCGGCGAGACAGCCGAGGCGTACATTCCCGGCGCCCCGGCAGGGGCGGCCCACGCCTCCGGCGGTTGCGGCGAGGTGGCCCACGCCCCCGGCGATTCCGCGGCGGCCCGCACCTCCCACACCTCCGACGCCCCTGGCACGACGCGAGCGGCACACACTCAGGGCGGCTCCGGCGAGGCCCAGACGGCGCGCACTCGGGGCGGCTCCGGCCGAACGCGCACTGCCGACGCGCCCGGCGATTCCCCCGAGGCCCACACCGCGGGAGGTTGCGGCGAGGGGGTCTACCTGTACGCGGTGACATCCGGCGGTGAGCCCCCCACCGGCCTGCGGGGCGTGCTGGACGGCCGGGTGCGGGCCGTGTCTCACGGCGGGCTCGTGGCCCACATCAGCGATGTGCCCCTCGACCGGTTCGGAGAGGAACCGCTGCGCCGCTCGCTGGAGGACCTCGACTGGGTGGAGGGGGTCGCCCGCGCCCACCACCGGGTCGTCGAGGCGCTGGCGGCGGCCGGGCCGACCGCCCCCGTACGCCTCGTGACCGTCTACACGGGCGAGGAGCAGGTCCGCGACCTGCTCGCCCGGCGGCACGACGACTTCGCCGAGATCCTGTCGCGTGTCGCGGGACGGCGGGAGTGGGGCGTCAAGGCCTACCTGCGCCGCGGGACACCGCCCCCCGCGCCGGAGCCTTCGGCGGCCACCGGGGCCGGTGCCGACAGCCCCGGCATGGCGTACCTGCGCCGGAAGAAGGAGAGCCTGCGCGGCAGGGAGGAGCTGTGGCGGGCCGCGGCCGAGCGAGCCGAGCGCCTGCACGCCGAGCTGGCGCGGGTCGCCGCGGCGAGCCGCCGTCACCGCCCGCAGGACCCGCAGCTTTCCGGGCGGAGCGAGACGATGGTGCTCAACGGCGCCTACCTGGTGGACCCGGACCGCGAGGAGGAGTTCGCCGCCGTGCTCGGCCGCTTCCGCGACCGGTATCTGGACGTCGAGCTCACCGGGCCCTGGGCGCCCTACTCCTTCACCACGATCGACCTCGGGACGGACCGCGCCGGAGGCCCGCGATGACGCCCGGCGAAACCTCGGCCTACCTGCCGGAACGGCCGCGCGGCGCCGCCCTCGCCGCCGAGGGCCGCCTGCCGCCCGAGCGGGTGGCGCTGGTCGACCTGCTCGACCGGCTGCTCGCGGGCGGCGTCGTGATCGCCGGGGACATCGTGCTGTCGATCGCCGACATCGACCTCGTCCGCATCTCCCTGCGGGCCCTGCTCGGTTCCGTACGCGGCACCGAGCCGTTCGATCCCCTCGGCGAACCGTACGCGGAGGGCGGGCGACCTCGGCGCGGGCAGGAGGGAGAGCGGGGATGACCGGCACCGATGGTGAGGCGAGGAGAGATCCGTGGGACACCACGGCGGGGCCGTGGCGGGCGGGTGCGCGGGCCGAAGCGGGCGGCGCGGCCCGGCG
>JADGHC010000433.1 GCA_019689655.1 Microbispora sp. | reverse complement strand
CTAGTGGGGTGTCCACTCAAGTCCGCCGGGTTGCGACACGCCGGGCCGCTTCCGAGCTCTTTTGCAGGTTTGCCTCCTGCTGTCGGTACGAGTGATCGGGACCGGCAGCAGGAGGATCGCATGGCTGAGCCCGTACGAGCGCGGCGATTAACCGACCCGGAGAGGCAAGCGCCGCAACGCCTGGTCCGGCACGGCACGCACGGCTCGATCCGGCCCACCGGGCTTTGATCATCGTGGCCTCGGCCGGCGGTACCCCGGTGCCGGCGATCGCCCGGCCGGCGGCCGCCGATGAGGACACCGTGCGGGATGTCACCGCACAGCTTCGTGATGGGCGACTCCAACCATCCCAACCACACCGTGCCGGCCCGCAAGCCGCATGCCTGCCCGTGCCGGCGCAACGCCGACACCCGCCATCCGGACGTGCTCGCCGCCCGGCGACGCGAACGCACCCGCATCCGCAGCGAGCAACAACGCCGCCGGGGACGAACCGCCGGCGAAGCCGCCCGACCAACCCCGGCCAACGTTCGTGGACAACGCACTAGCGGTTCGCGGCGGGGTGCGCAAATCACGCTCACCGCGGAAGAACCGGAGGCGGCGAGCTCACGATATGTGCTTATAGCCAGAAAAAGGCTGATTTGATCTGTCGGCGCCGTTCCGAGCGCCGGGGACGCCCTGTGGAAAAAGTTCACGGACGCCCCCGGCCGATGCTTTCATGGGGTGGAAGGGAAAGGAAACACCAACCAAAGGCCGAAAATGCTTAAGCTGCTTCTCCAGCACATGGCGGTGCTGCTCGACGCCGACGAGCTGCACCTGGGCGATGATTCGCATGCACTCGATCAGGATGACTTGGACGAAATGGAAGATTTCGACGACGACTTCTGACGTTTCCCTAGAAATCCCCCAAATCCAGAAAGCCCCCTAATGACGTTCACGCTCCATGACGTACGCTCCCGGACATATAAGGCGCGCGACGCCTGGTGGACCGTTTTCCTGGTGGATCCCCTGGCGGGCCGGCTGGTGGTGGCGACCGCCAATCGCACGTCCATCACGCCCAACCAGATCACTTGGGGCGCCTTCGTGCTCGGCCTGGGCTCGGCCTGGTGCTTCCTGCGGGCCGACTGGCCGTGGCTGTGCGCCGGCGCCGCTCTCTACCACGTGAGCTTCGTCCTCGACTGCATGGACGGGAAGATCGCCCGGCTCAAGGGAACGGGAACGGTCCTCGGCGGCTGGCTCGACTACGTCTTCGACCGGATCCGCGTGCTGGCCTGCACCACCGCCCTCATGTGGGGGCAGTACCGCGCGACCGGGCAGGACGTCTACCTGCTCCTCGGCGTCGCCGTGGTGTTCCTCGACATGCTGCGCTACGTCGACGCCCTTCAGATCGCGAAGGTCCGCCGCCAGATGCGCCGCGCGCTGCGGGACGCCTACGAGGAAACGATGCCCGGAGAATCCGCCGCGCTGCCGGCGTCCCTGCTCCACGACGACCTCGACAACGATCCCGACGAGATCAGGATCCGCCTGACGAAGGTCGTCGACCTGCAGGAGGAGTTCCACAGCCGCTTCTCCTGGTACCCCGGCCTGCGCAGGTGGCTACGCGAGCATCGGATCCGCACCCACCTGGTCAGCGGCATCGAGTTCCAGATGGCGGTGTTCATCATCGGCCCGCTGACCGGCGCGATCATCCCGGTCACGATCGGCGCGGCCGTCCTGCTGCTCCTCTTCGAGGCCGCGATCATGTACAAGCTCATGCTGTCGTCGCGGGACCTCAAACGCGCTCTGGCCGCGATCCGCTCGTCCGCCGAGTCCATCCCCGGCACCGCCACCCCGTGAGCATCCTCAGCCGCTGACCGCCATCCGGCGACCGGCCACCCGATCCCGCAGGTGCAGGTAGAGGTACCGCAGTCAGGGGTAGCGGTCTGACATGACCGAACTCGAGGAGCACCTGCCCGATCCCGCCCACCGCCGCCCGGAGGGCCTGGACGACGTCACGGTCGACGCGCTGGGCAGGCTCAGCAAGGCGCTGGAGCTCGTCCACCGGGTCAGAGGTCACCTGTACGCCTTCCACCAGCTCACCGGAACGGCGGACTTCGAGCTGGACAACGCCGTACGGCTGCTGCGGCAGGCCGGGCACGACAAGTGGGCCGACCGGATCGAACGCGAGCTGATCGGCCGCAACGTCATCCACGGCCGCTGGACCTACCAGATCGTCGAAGAGTACGACGACGGCTACTACGCGACCTTCCAAGAGCTGGAACGCCAAGTGCGCAACGAACTCGCCGGAGGGCGCCGCCACATTTACGAGGCCGAGCTGAAGCAGCAGCGGCGCACACCCGGGCTGCCCGGCCACGAGATCGCCCCGTGAAACCCGGATTCCCGGCGCTGCCGGCCGTCCGCGAATATCACCGGCTGTGAGGGAGCGGCGCACATCCGGGGCACCCGCCGAGTTCGCCGATCTCGTCGTGGCCTGACTGCAGGCGATGGTCCCGTACGGGGTGGCCGGGCACCTGAACGGCGGCGACTACACGAAGAACGTCACCTCCAGCCCGGCGATGACGGCCAGGGCCGACACGACCCTGCTGCGGACGCCCCGCCCCATCCCCTGTCACTGGCCCGTCCACGCCGGAAGTTATCCTCGCAGGCAAATGCCGATCAGGCGTGCGAGGTGAGGCCGTGACCGAGCGCAAGCCTCTCGGGGTGAGCTTCGAGTCGTGGATCGACCGGCAGATCCGCGAGGCCGCCGAGCGCGGCGATTTCGACGACCTGCCGGGCGCCGGCAAGCCCATCCCCGGCCAGGGCGAGCCGTACGACGAGATGTGGTGGATCAAGCAGAAGATGCGCGCGGAGAAGCTGTCGTTCCCGCTGCCGGGGACGCTGGCGCTGCGCAAGGAGGCCGAGGAGGCGAGGGCGGAGGCGCTGGGCGCACGCACCGAGGCCGAGGCGCGCCGGATCATCGAGGAGATGAACGACAAGATCCGCGACAGCTACCGCAAGCCCCTGTCCGGTCCGCCCGTCGTGCAGCCGCTCATCGACGTTGACGAGATCGCCGCCGAGTGGCGGTCCCTTCATCCGGTCGCCGAGAGGAAGCCCGCACCCGCGCCTGTCCCCGAGAAGCGTCCGAAGCGGTCCTTCCTGCGGTGGTTCGGCCGCCGCTGACCCACCAGAGCCGGGCATAGGGATCTTCCGATCACCCGCGGTGCCACCTCACCCTCCCCGGCGAAGGCGGCGCGACCCGGTGCGGCCCGACACGGCCGACGGCGGCGGGGGCGCCTGCTCGGATCATCGCCACCCGATGCTCGCCGGAAGAGATCTTGCGGTGTTCGACCCCAGGGCGGCGGTCAGTTCCTCCGCGACATCGGCGAAGGTGATCAGGGCACGTCCGGTCAGCAGAAAAATGCGGCCCTCATGGTCACCGGGCGACGGATTGTCGGCGGGCTCTGCTAGACACGCTTCATGACCTCACCCACCGCCCAGCGGCTCGGCGTCGTGCCGTGCGTGTTCGCCATCCAGCACCTGCCACGGGCGACGTTCCCGGAAGACGACGACTGGATCGCGCTCGTCCGCGCCCCAGAGGGTCTCACCGTGATCCGCGAGGCCTGGCCGACCGGGTCCGGTGATCGCTGGATCGGCCTGTACGGCGGAGGCACGGGACACCACCTGGATGCCCCGGGCATGCTGGCGGCGATCATCGGTCCCTTGGACGAGGCGTCCATTCCGGTGTTCGTGGCCTCGACGTTCCACGCCGACCTGGTCCTCGTACCCGAGCCGAGGATCAAGGAGGCGGTCGCCGTACTCGAGGAGGCGGGGCACCGGGTGGACACCCGCCACCTGAGCCCGCCCGGCTCGTAGCGCTCGACGCCTTCGCCTGCCGTCCGGGCGTCCAGACGGCAAGCGAGGTGACGTCTCGGGCCGGGGCTCAGCCGATCGGGTTCCAGCCGTCGGAGCCGGCCAGATATTTCTGCGGGGTGTAGTTGGCCGCCTGGGAGTCGCTCAGTTGCGGCCGGTTGGAGTTGGTTCCGGCACCCGGGCCGGTGTTCTTGTACTCGAAGAATCGGGCGTTCTGCCAGGAGTTGCCGGACATGTCGGTCCAGGGCTGGGAGGTCTTGATGGTCGAGCTGAGCGACGATTCCCGGTAGAGCACCTGGGCGTTGGGTCCCCACGGGCGGCCGAGCTGGGTGGTGTTTGCGGTCGCACCGGTGATGCGGGACTTGTAGATGAGGAAGCCGTACGTCTTGGCGGCGTCGGTCCTGGCGGCGGTGATGGGGGCGCCGGTGCTGCGCTTTTCGTAGATGTCGCAGTCGTCGAGAACCGCGGTGCCGCCGCCGAAGATGAAGTCGACGGTGCCCTCGATGTAGGAGCTCTTGACGTACGCGCGGGCGGAGTCGTTGATCAGGAAGGTGTCCTGGTCGCCGAGCAGGCGGACGTTCGTCAGCACGGCCCGGTCGGCGTTGAGGTTCAGCGCGACGGCCTGCTGGTTGACGGTGGTGCCGTCCTCCACGTAGTCGTTGGAGATCGTCAGGTTGGTGAGGACGGAGTCGTGGCCGTTCACGAACGCGGTGGCGCTATTGAACGTGCCGCCGTTCCCTCCGGCGTAGTGATTGTTGACGATCACGACGTCCCGGGGCGACGAGCCCAGGCCCTGCAGCGTGATGTACGGCTTGGTCGCCGGGATCGTGACGATCTCCCGGTAGGTGCCCGGCTTGATCGTGATCACCCTCCGGCTGGAGTTGCCCGAGGGCACGGCGTCGATCGCCTCCTGCACGGTCCGGTACACACCGGTTCCGTCGGCGGCCACCGTGGGCTTCCCGCCGGTGGGCGTGGGTGAAGGCGATGGTGAGTGCGTGGGAGTGGGCGAAGGCGAGGGCGAACCCGTGGGCGACGCTGTCGGCGTGGGGGAGGATGTCGTGGCAGAGCCGGTGCAGGTGACGCCGTTGAGAGTGAACGAGGCCGGCTTGGGATTCGACCCCGACCAACTGCCGTTGAACCCGATCGACACCGACGCGCCGGTGGCGATGACCGCGTTGTAGTCCACGTTCGCCGCCGTGACGTTGCGCCCGCTCTGGCTGAAGGTGGCCGACCACCCGGTCTCCACCCGCTGACCGCTGTCGGGGAAGGTGAACCCCAGCGTCCAGCCGTTGATCGCATCCCCGAGATTCTGGATCGTGATCGAGGCGGTGAACCCGCCCGGCCAGTCGTTGGTCGTGTAGGTCACCGCACACCCGGTGGCGGCCTGCGCCGTTGCGGCGGTGGCCACACCGGTGAGAGCGGCGACCGCGGCCACAGCACTGATCACCCCGGCGGCCGTTTTGGTTCTGCTTGTCACAACCGAGCTCCTTGCAGGTCGCGCAGGGCCCCTGACCGAGGAATCACTCCTGACCCCGCAAGGGTTT